>JBKCVY010000117.1:0-6835 GCA_046317475.1 Cyanobacteriota bacterium
CGCGCACGGACCTGGGTGTCGCTTGTTGGCGCAGGGACTGGGGGGGGGCGTGCCGTCGGAGCCGGCGGTGCAGGGCCGCAACGGCCCGGGGATGGGGGTCCGCCGGGCCCCAGATCACCACCTCCCCATCCAGCACGACATTGTCCGGGAGACCATCGGCCGCCGCGACCAGGTCGGGAAACGCGCCATTGATCAGATCCTCTCCCCGGCTCCAGAGAAAGACCTCCCCCTGCCGCCGCAGGAGCTGGCAACGGATCCCGTCGTATTTCCATTCCACTTGCCAGTGATGGGCCGGGGTGGCCTCCACACTGCCTGGGTCGAGCGGGGAGGCCAGAAAAAAGGGGTAGGGGCGGCTGGGGGGGACGGTGGCCGACTCCTCTGGCTCCAACAGGGCGTGCCAAGCGGCCGGGCTGGGGGTGATCCCCCCCATGAGCCGGTGTTTCAGCGTGGCGTCCTCCAGTCCACTGAGGCGGGTGAGGGCACGGATCACGAGACCTTCGCTCACACCCACCCGCAGGCCCCCCGTGAGCAATTTGTTCACGACGAGGAGCTGGGCAGCTGTCAAACCTTGCCAGCAGGTGCGCACCGCTTCAGCTTGCTCCTGGCCCCGCAGGGCGGCCAGGGCGGGAAGGTGGCGCTCCATCCAGTCCTGGAGCGGAGACCCCGGGGAGGGGGCAGCGGGAGCGGGCGTGGGTCCCGAAGGTTCTGGAGACGGTGGTGTCTGGCGCGAATCGCGCCAGAGGAGGCTGATGGTTTCTGCGGAATCGCCAACGTGCCGATAGCAGGTGTCAAACAGCCAATCGGGCCAGGCGCAGCCCTCGAGACAAATCTCCCGCAGCCGCCGTCCGGTGATGAGTCGGCGTTGACGGCGGCCCAGTAAGACATGGACCGCCCAGGCGGCATCCGCGGGGGAAGCACTGCTGAAGAAGTCCTGGAGCGCTTGGACCTTTGCGTCCGTGCCGGGGGTGGCATCCAGACGGTGAAAAAGTTCACAAAACGCTTCCACCAGCCGAGAACGTCACGGGGGGATCAACAAGGCGGGTTGGTTCGTCGGGCTGGATCGAGAGGAAGGGGGACCTGGGACTCGCCCCCTGAACAAGGGCCCGGGGTTCTAATTTGAGGACAACGGTTGGGAGTTCAGGGTTCGATCTCAAAGGAGCTGCTGCGGAGTTGGGCGCTGTGGGGCTTGATCAGGCGTCGCAAAAGGGTGGGTCCTCCAGATTTGCTGTAGGTCAATGCTGCGAAGCCAAGGGCGTAGGCGAAGGCGGTGGCGCCATCCCGGATCAAGGGAAGAATGGTGCTTTGCAGAGCTTGGTTTTTGCTTTGGGCAAGCCTATTTTCCAATCGCTTTACCGTGGGCCTGATGCGTTCAAGCAATCCAGTTTTAATGGTTTGCACATCGGCACCAAGCGGACGATTGGCAAGTTGTTGACCGCCAGGAATAAGACGGATGGCTTCTCTTAATTCCTGCTCATTTTTTGCACTTTGGATCTTGTTGGCGGCGCTCGCTATCTGATTCAGTTGAGCTTGGCTTTCATCCACCTGGTTGTTGATGGAGCGGATGGCGCCAAAGGACTGTAGAGGGATCAACAGCAGAAAACCAATGGCGGCGATGGCACAGATTCGCCGCATCAACTTGAGCTGGTTTGAGGATGGCAAGACTTGGGGGTCAAACATATTGGCAATCAGAAACAAGCCCATCGCGAGTAGTGGAAAACTGGCCGCGCCTCTGAGCACCGCGCTCACCCGAACCATCCATTGCGGTTGCAAAAGGGCGAGCGGGAAAATTGACGTTAAAAATTGAGCGATAAATACAATCAGTAAAGCATAGGCCAACCACTGCAGAGAATCAGCCACCTGGCTTGGACTAACCTTTCGCTGCAATGGTCGTGCTCCTGAATATGAGCCGTCATTATGACTGAGCGATGTCAGGTCGGCCATGGCATGGGTGCGGTTTGTCCAACGATCCCTGATCTGCAGCCTGCAAGCTGCAGTGGATTGCCAAGGGATCGAGCCGGGGCGTCTGGCGTTTCACGGGGGAGACAGGGGCTGGAGCAGGGCGTCATCGGCGCTGAAGTCGGGGGCTTGGCGGGGCTGTTGGCTGTAATCCCGCTGGAAATTGTCCGTCAAGCTTGTGACCAAATCCACATCCGGCTGCCAGGCCAGTTCCCGCCGCAGGCGCTGGGTGTCCGTGAAGAAATGAGACAGGCGCACCGGGAAGGCCTTGCGTGCCTTGGGGTCGAGTCCGGCGGGATCAAAGGATCGGATGTCCACTTGGGCGGGATCCTTGCCGCAGGCGACGGCGGCGGCCGTCACCAGGCCCCTGAGGGTCACCCCTTGGGTTCCGGAACAATTGTAAATGCGATTGCAAGCGGTGTCCACTTCGATGCAGCGGGTCATGGCCCGGGCCAGGTCCCGCGCGTCCCCCAGCTGGGTGATCGTCTGGCCGTCCCCCGGTAGCGGCACGGGTCGATCGTGGAGAAGACGGTCAAAAAACCAGCGTTCGATTGGGTTGTAGTTGCCGGGCCCAATGATGTACGTCGGGCGGAAGCTGGTGAAAGGAATCCCCTCGGCCTGCAGCCAGGCTTCCGTTTCCGCCTTGCCGGCGTGGCGGCTGGCGGGATCGATGGGGGCCTCCTCATCCAGGGGCCAGTAGGCACTGTCGGCGTAGACCCCAGCGGAACTCACGTAAACCAACCGGTGGCGCGGGACCCCGCTGTGACGCAGCACCCGTTGCGTGTCCTCCAGGGTGCGGCCAGAACTGTCGATGATCACATCAAAGGGCTCACCAGCCAGGGCCGCCAGGTCGCTGTCCACCCCCCGGTCCCCCTGGATGTGGCTCACCTCGGCGGGAACGGGTTGACGCCCCCTGGTGAACACCGTCACCCCATGTCCCGCCGCCACGAGGTGGGCCACCACGGGCCTGCCGACGAAGCGGGTGCCCCCCATGACCAGGATGCGCATGGCCATCTGCCTTCAGAGTCCCGCCCATTCAAACCGGTGATCCCTGGCCGCTGGCTACGTTGACGCGAGAGCTTTCCCCTTGGGATCGTGCGCACCCCCTCTCCACGCTTCGCCCGCTCGCCCGCCCGTGTCCGTGGGGCCCTCCGGCTGCCGCTGGCGGGGATGGCCGCCGTGCTGCTCACCCCCCAGCCCCTTTGGGCCCAGCTCGTGCAATCGCCCGCCCCCGGAGTCCTCTGCGATCCCCTGGGTCTGCGGGGCAGCGGGGTCTGCTACGACGCGAAGGGAGCTTCGCTGCCACTGACGGGCCGTTGGCTCGGGCGCCGGGCGGAAACCCAACTCAGGGCCTATTTGGCCGCCAACCCAGCTCCTCAGGAGTTTCGCCTCAGCAACGGCACCGTTTGCAGCGTCTCCGAGCGCACATGTTGGGAGGATGGCTGGAGCAAGCGCAACGTGTCCCAGCGCCTCACCCGCCAGCTGTTCAGTGGCCCTTCGACGGGGTCGGACAGCACCGGCTCGACCCCGCCCAGTTCCGGCAAGGAAACGGGACTGTGCAGCTTGAGCCGGGGCAGCCAGGCCGTGTTTGATGGGCGCTGTGAGCTGTCCCAAATCGATCGGGGTGATGGGCTGACCCGCTATCGCGTGCGCCTCGCGAATGGCACCGCTTACGCCTTCACCAATCGGAACGGCACGGTCACCATCGCGGATGATTTTGGCTCCACCTGGCCAGTGAGCTACGTCAACCACGGGGTGACGGGCATCTTCCGTTGGGGAGACATGAGCTTGGTGGCCACCCAAACGGCGGGGTCCGCCCGTGGGGCTTCTCCAGACGGCGCCTCGGGTGGCTCGGAGAACCTTGGCCGGGCGGTCGGCACCTTGCTCAACACCCTGTTCCGCTGAGTTCCCTTAGCCGGCGGGCAGGTGAGGGGATGGCCCTGCACCGCGTAGCGACTGGAATTGAGCACCAAAGCGGCCACACCCCGGGTCGGCAGAGCCCGGTCCCCGCCGGCCCTGGCCACCGCCGGATAGGCCTCCCCCGTGTAAGACAGCACCCTCGGCGGCGCCATCCCATCCTCTGGGTTCTGGGGCAGGACCAGATCCAGCCAGCCTTGGCTGCGCCGTTCGGAAACCACCAGGGTGTGGTGAAACCCCTCGATGGTCTGCAGGGGGAGGAGCCGGTCGCCCAGGGTCTTCAAGAGCAGCAGGGGACAGCCATGGCGCGCGCAACGCCGTTGGCCCAGCAGGGCCACGAGGGTTTCCGGCTGGCGATCCCCATCCAGATCCACGCGGTTGAAGACGTATCGCACGACCCCCTGGTGGGCGCAGGCCCCTGGGGTGGAACCGGAGGGCGACAACTGGCCGCGCAGCACCGTCTCCAAGGCCGGATCAGGGAAAGCGATGGGAGCGACCGTGCGCTCAATGCGGAGGATGGAAGCGGGAGGGGGAGGGGGCAGGGGGTCCATCGGGCATCCCGTTGGGGCCCCCAATGTGCGGCCCGAGGGATGATGACACCAGTGGCAAAGGGCCATGGACGTCATTCCCGCGATTGATCTGCTCGCAGGCCGCTGCGTGCGCCTCCACCAGGGCGACTACAGCCAGGTCACCACGTTTTCCGACGAACCCCTCACCCAGGCCCTGGACTGGCAGCGGCAGGGCGCCCAACGCCTGCATGTGGTGGATCTGGACGGGGCCCGCCGGGGGGAGCCTGTCAATGACGCCGTGGTGCGGTCCATCACGGAGGCCCTGTCCATCCCCGTGCAGCTCGGGGGCGGGGTCCGAACCGGTGAGCGGGCGGAGCAGCTGCTGGCGCTGGGTTTGGATCGGGTGATTCTTGGCACCCTGGCCGTGGAAGAGCCCGCGGTGGTTTGTCGCTTGGCGGAGCGCCATCCCGGCCGCATCGTGGTGGGCATTGACGCCCGCGACGGCCGGGTGGCCACCCGGGGATGGTTGCGCGACAGCACCGTGGAGGCCACGGATCTCGCCCGGCGGTTTGAGGGCACCGGGGTGGCGGCCCTGATCACCACGGACATCGCTACGGATGGCACCCTGGCGGGGCCCAATCTGGATTTTTTGCGCGCCATGGCCACCGCCAGCTCCCTGCCGGTGATTGCCTCCGGCGGCGTGGGATGCCTCAGCGACCTGCTGAGCCTGCTCACCCTGGCCCCGCTCGGGGTGGATGGGGTGATTCTGGGGCGGGCCCTGTATGACGGGCGGGTTGACTTGGCGGAAGCCCTGCAAGCGATTGGGCCCGAGCGCTGGCAAGACCCGGGCCCCTTGCCCGTGGCGTGAGCAGCAAGGTGTCACCCATGGACGGGCGGAACCGTCACGGGTCTCTTATAACTGTTATTGGATGACTGCCTGTTCTGTCGCCCATCGCCAAGTTTGTGTCCCCCAGCACCCCACCAGATCCCTGTTCGGAGCGGCTGGCTAGGCGGCACGCCCAGGAGGATGGTGCCAATGGCGACGGAGCCTTGCCCGCGCTGGAGAACCAGGCTGGCGCACCGCAAACCGTGGACATCGCCTACCGTCGCTGCCGCGATCTGGGCCTGCGCCTGAGCAAGCAACGGCGCATGGTCTTGCAACTGCTCTGGTCGGAGAAAACCCACCTCAGTGCCAGGGACATCTATGAAAAACTGAACAATCTTGGTCGCAACATTGGCCATACATCTGTTTATCAAAATCTTGAATCCCTCCAATCCGCCGGTGTGATTGAGTGTCTCGACCGCGCCAATGGCCGCTTGTACGGATATCGGGCCGATCCCCACAGCCATCTCACCTGTTTGGAGACAGGGTCCATTGAGGATCTGGATGTTTGCTTACCCCCCGAACTCCTGGCCCAAATCGAGCGGCAAACGGGCTATCACATCGAGGCCTACACCCTCAACTTGATCGGTCGGCCGCGCCCATGTTGACCACCCCGCCGCCACGACCATGAGCCGCACCCCATCCCCTCTGCCGGGTGCCGCTCTCCCCCAGATCCTCCTCCTGGCGGATCCTTTGACGGGTGCGGGACTTAAGCGGTGGCTGACGCTCGATCCCCCCGCCTATCGCTTGGTGGACAGCCCCGCTGCGTTGGAGGGCCCGCCCCGTCTGGTGATCTGGGTCTTGGCTGGCCAGCCTCCCGCCGCCACGCTGCTGGAGGAGTCCCGCCAATTGCGGGAGCGTTGGCACCCCGCCCCCGTGCTCCTGCTCGTTTCCAGCGCGTTTCCCTATCCCAACGACCTTCTCCTCGACCTGCCCCTCCAGGGGCTGCTGGAGGGACCCGATCCCCCAACCCTTCAGGAGGCCACCGCCACCCTGCTGGCCGGCGGACGGGTGGTGGACCTGGCCGGCGGCGGGACCGGTCCCTCCCCATGCAACCCGCCGCCGCCCATGGGCTTGGGCCAGTGGCTGCTGGTCAGCGGACTCCAGCAGATCGACGCGGAGCTGCGGGTGTGCGCCCGCCTCCTCGATCCCCTCCCCGCCAACGTCCTGGTGGTGCTGCTGCTGCGCGGCCGTCGCCGGGAACTGCTCGCGGCCCGTGCCCTCCTGCTGTGGTTATGGGGTCCGCTCACCCTGGCTTGGGGCACCGAGGCCTTCCCCGCCCCACCCCCCCCCTCGCCGCCGGCAGCGTCCTCCCCTCGGGGGATGGGCGGCGAATCGGCGAGCTCCGGGCTCACCCTCACCCTCCGCCAACGGGATGCGGAAGGCATCTGGGACACCCTGCGTCAACGCCTCGAGCGGGCCGTGACGAACGGTCCTGCCAACCACAGCGGCCAATTGCTGGCGTTTGATGGCCTGCGGGCGGAACGGAAACGGGATTTGCTGTTGGCCCTGCTGGAGCAACTCGATCAGTTGCGCCACAACCTGCAAGGCCAGGAGCAACGGGTGGAGG
>JBKCVY010000118.1:0-4137 GCA_046317475.1 Cyanobacteriota bacterium
CAATCGGCACCAGCCCCGCCTCCTGCACGGTGCGGGCATAGCGAGCCAACCCCCAGGCGTTCTCCCGTACCGCCAGCTCCGAGGGGCAGCCCTCGCCACTGATGCGCAGCACGGCCCTCCACTTGGCGAAGCGGGCGCCCCGGGCGAAATAGCGGGCGGCCCGTTCCGCCAACCCCTTGAGACCCGTACACCAGGTTTCGCCCCTCAGGCCGCCGGGGAGGGGTTCCAACCCTTGATCCACCTTGATGCCTGGCAGGATCCCCCGCTGGGCGAACAGCTCCACGATGGGCGCTTCCGGCTCGCCAGCAGCGGTGACGCTGTCTTGAAAGAGGGTTTCCTCGTAGAGGATCACGCCGCTGATGGCATCCGCGAGACCGGGGGCGGTGGCCAGCAAGCTGCGGTAGGCGCGGCGGTTGGCTTCCGTGTTGTCCAGGCCAATGGCGGCGAAGCGTTGGCCAATCGTGCCGGTGGATTCATCGGCGGCCAGCAGTCCCGTTCCCGGCGCCGCCAGGGCGGCGGCCGTGGCGGCCAGGTCGTCGCGGTGGGCGTCGAGGGTCATGGCCCGTGGGGCTGGCGAAGGACGCCCCATCGCTAGGCGCGCCCGGCGAGGACGTCAACAGCGCCTATTGGCGGAACACGGAGGACGGGGTGCAGCCGTAGACGCGGCGAAAATCATGGCTGAAGGCCACGGGGCTGGGGAAACCAAACTCCCGACCGATCAAGGTGACCGTGTCTCCGGGTTGGGGACGGGTGAGGCGCTGCATGGCGCGATGGAGCCGGCGTCGGCGCACCCACTGCATGGGGCTGCAGCCATAGACATCGCGGAAGGCGTATTGCAGGGTGCGACGCGACCAATGCACGCGCAGTTCCAAATCACTCAACCCGATTGATTCGCCCAAATTGTCCTCAATCCACTCCACGAGCTCCTCCAGCTTGGCGCGGGCCGCCGCCGAGGGGGCCGCCTCAACGCTGGCGGGGGACTCCCCCCCCTGCAGCTCCGGCAGCAGGAGCAGCACCACCATGCGCAGAATCACATCGTCAAAGCGATACAACGTGAAGTTCACCCCTGGCAGGCTGGTGAGTTGATGGATGGACAGCAGGAGGGCGTAAATCCCGTTGATCACATGGGCGAAGGCTGGTTGATGGAGCCGTAGCAGCCGCGGCTCCTGGAACACCCCCATCCGACTTGGCAGCACCCCGTCCGGACCGGCCATCGTCAGGGCCGTTTGCACAAGGCTGTCAGGATTTAGATTGAGGGCCACGCCACAGGTGATGTCGTTCTCCATCTGAAAGGGGAGCGGCGGCATGTAGAACACCGAATCGCCCACGGGATTTTCATAGCGCCTCCCCTCCACCCGAAAGACTCCCCAACAGCCGTAGGGAATCATCAGTCGGGAAAAAGGATGGTGATCGGTGGAAACGGTGATGGCCGATCCCCGGGTGGAAATCACAACCACATCGCCAAGGGAGAGGAGCGCCGTATCGCTTTGGAAGGGAAGGGTGCCAATCAGCGGTTCGCAGATCCGCACCGGCGCGATGATGGACACCGACTCGGCCCACTCCTGGGCATCTTGAGACGACTTGCACAGCCAGGGCCGGCCCAGCAGGGGGAGGGTGAGCAGGCCTGGATTAAGAACCGTCTCCATTCCTCCGGGAGGCGCTGTCAAGTGCGAAGAAAGTCTGAACCCCCCATCTTGACTGAATTCTTCCCCCTCTGCCCACGCGGCCCCTTCCCACCCCAATGGCCATGGACACTCCCTCCCCCCTGCTCCATTACCTGGCCCGGGTGCCGGGCATGGAGCGTGGCCAGCGCCGGCTTGTGGCGCTCCTCTCCCAGCTGGGGGATTTCGACAGCCTGGAGTACGCCCAGGCCCTGGCCGCCGCCCTGCCCCAACTGAAGGCGGCGGGGATCCGTCCGCTGGCGATCGGCATTGGCGAGGAGGCGGGCGCCCAGCGCTTTTGCGCCTTCACGGGTTGGCCGCGGGAGAGTCTGCGGGTGGAGCCCACGGCCCAGCTCCACCAGGCCCTGGGGCTATACGCCGGGCTGCGGACGCCCGGAGGCCCGTGGCCAGGGCTCCTGCTGATGTGCGCCGGGGTGGGCTCACCCGGCACCCTGGCGGAGGTGCTGCGGGGCTACACGGGCGATCGCACCGCGCCGGAACGGCTGGACAGCCCCCTCTTCGCCCTGGCGGGACGGGGCTTCCAGCGGCCCTTTGAGTTGGCCACGGTGCGTCTGCGCAACATGGTTGAGGTGCTCGGCCACTGGCGCACCTATGTGCCCCGCGATGACTTCCTCACCCAACGGGGCGGCACCTATGTGCTCGAACGGGACGACAGTCTCCTTTACCACTTTGAGGATCGGGGCCTGCTGGGCTTTTCCGCCACCATGGCCCGTCCCCTGAGCTTCCTCAATCCCTTTGGAGTGGAGACGGGGAATGGGGCCATCAGACCACAAAGCCATGGGACTGGGTGAGGGTCAGGCCCATTCCGAGATCAGCGTTCATTCCCCTGAAGATCGGCCCGGCCCCTGCGAGCCCTTTCAGCTGCTCCGCAATCGCCAGTGGCTGGATGTTCACCTTCGAGGCGGCGGACGCGGCTGTGTTTTTCGCGCGGGAAGGGAGAGCAGCCAGGGGCAGCGGGAGGCCACCGCTTGATCAGTTCTGCGAGCAGGTGCACGTCGGTGCCCTCGGGCCCGGGACGGACGGCCGCATCATTGAGGGGCCAGCCCGGGTGGCGGCGATGCCCAAACGGGGGGACACCCTGCCCCTGTTGGCATTCACCTTGCGGGAATTGCGGGAATTGCGGGAAATCCAGCAGGTCCTCACCCTGGTCGGTGACGTGCGCCTTGGCGGCCCGGTCGGCACCGTGCGACGGGCCGCCGACGGGGTGCAGCAAGCCCGGCCCCCCAGCGAGGCCCAGACAGCCGTCCTGAGCCAGGCCTTCCTGGCCATGGCTCGCATCGACGAGCAGAACCCATACTCTGGCCACCCGCCAACGGACTTGACGCGAGAAAGATGGGAGGGGGAGGGCACGCTCCTCGATCTGCTGCGTGACGAGCGGGAACTCCGCCTGGAGGACGACCACGCCTGGCTGGGGAGGGGCCTGGCCCAACTGAACGGCCAGGCCCGACGGGTGCTGGCCCTGCGCTACGGCGGGGCGGAACTGCGTTCTCTCAGCCAGGTGGCCCAACACATGGGCCTCACCAAAAGCACCGTGCAGGGGTTGGAACAGCGGGCCCTGCGGGAGCTGCGGGCCAACCTCCATCCCTGCCAGCGCCACGCCATGGGTGCCTCCCTAAGCGCCTGAGGGTTGCCGCCACCAGCGCCAACCCTCCACGTTGATCAACAGGCCGAGCACCAACCGCACCACCATCAGAAACACCTGATCGCTTCGGGAATCCGGCACGACGATGTCGGCGATGAGATGCGGCACATTCGTGACCGTGTAGACGATGCTCAACCAGAAGTGAACGCGCCGCCACCAGCGCCAACGTCCAGCCATGGCGGGATTGCTGGCGGTCCAGGTGATGAGCAGGATCGCCAGCAGGGGCAAGAGGAAATAGATCAGCATCCCCCAGTACACCAGTTGCAAGCGCCCCGGATCGACATGGCTCTCAATTTCAGGCGAGAGGCCATGGAAAAGGGGCATCAAGCCCAGGTCGACATGGAAGAGCATGGCCAGCAGGTAGGTCAGCCAGAGCTGGCGCAGGCGCAGGCCGTGGTCGATCGGAGGGGTCATGGCGAGGGCACGGGCACGACGGCGAGGGGGCGCGCGGAGGTCAGCCGGGCATGGTGACGAATTCCTCCGCCACCGAGGGATGGAGCGCCATCGTGCGGTCGAAATCGGCCTTGGTGGCCCCCATCCCCAGCGCAACCGCCGCCATCTGAATGATCTCAGCGGCGTGGTCGCCCACCATGTGGGCGCCGAGCACGCGACCACTGGCCCGATCCACCACCAGCTTGACCAGCACCTGGGGATCCCGGGCCGGCAGCGCCTGGCTCATGGGCCGGAACCGGGCCCGATGCACCTGAATCCCCTCGACTCCATGGCGGGTGATCGCCTCCTCCTCCGTGAGCCCCACCCCCGCCAGTTCCGGCTGGCTGAACACGGCGCTGGCCACCAGGTTGTGGTCCACCC
>JBKCVY010000119.1:0-6439 GCA_046317475.1 Cyanobacteriota bacterium
CGGCATGGGGGTGGAGGCCCGCGATCTCCACGGCACGGTGTTCCGCGGGCACCGCGGTCACTGGGGGGTGATCATGCACGTCGACCCCGTGAGCGGGATCACCGTCACCGGCACGATCAACCAGTCGGCACGGCGGCCCGACGCCCTCGCGCTCGGTGCGGTGGCGGCGGTGCGCGACCACCTTCCGGTGGTCCAGCGCGTGCTGCTCAGGGCCCCCGAGTTGGCCGCGGAGCTCAACGACTCCATGGCTGACGGGTTGTCCCGCCGTCCGGGCTGGTCGGCGTTGGAGAAGGTGCGGGGTTGGCTGCAAGGGTGAGCCGGGTGTTGCTGATCAGCAACGGCCACGGCGAAGATCTCAGTGGTGCCCGCCTCGGCCAGGCCCTGCGCCAGCGGGGCTTGATTGTGGAGGCCCTGCCCCTGGTGGGCCACGGAAACGCCTATCGGCGGGCAGGCCTCACCGTCCTGGGCGCCACCCGCGACTTCAGTACGGGTGGCCTGGGCTACACCAGCCTGCGGGGGCGGCTCACAGAACTCTGGCAGGGGCAATTGCCCTATCTCTTGGGACGGCTGCTGGCGGTCTGGCGGTGTCGCCAGCGGTGCGATTGGGTGGTAGCGGTGGGGGATGTGCTGCCTGTCCTGGCGGCTTGGCTGACGGCCAAGCCAATGGCCGTTTACCTGGTGGCCTACTCCAGCCATTACGAGGGGCGACTGCGGCTCCCCTGGCCCTGCGGCTGGCTGTTGCGTCGCCCCCAGGCGCGCTTGCTATGGACCCGTGACACGCTCACGGCCAGCGATTTGGCCCGCCAGTTGGGGCGTCCCGTCGACTTCGTGGGCAATCCGTTTCAGGAGATGGAGGAGGCCGCGCTGCCCATGCCGCCGTTGCCGGCGGGCGACCCCGTGTTGGGTCTGCTGCCGGGCAGTCGCCTGCCGGAGGCGCTCTCCAACATGCTGATGATGTTGAAGGTGTTGACGCGCCTGCCATCGCGGTGGCACGGCCGGCTGCGCATTCTTGTCGCCCTGGTGTCTTCCCTCAGCCCGGAGGCCATCGCCGACGCCGCCAGCCAGGACGGCTGGCGGTTGGAGATCCCCTCCCCTGCGTGTCGAGCTGGTCAGGGATCGGTTTTGGTGGGTTCTTCGCGGCAGCGATCTGCTGTTGGCGATGGCGGGCACCGCCTCCGAGCAGGCGGTGGGACTGGGCAAGCCGGTCCTCCAGCTGGTGGGGCCTGGCCCCCAGTTCACAGCGGGCGTTGCCGAGGCCCAACGCCGCCTGCTGGGGCCGGCGGTGAGTTGCGCGCCGGGCCCCATGGGAGCACCGGCCACCTTGTTGGAAACCGCCCGCCTGGCCTCGGCGCAACTATCCCGCCTGGCCGATCCTGAGGAGGGGCCCCGCTGGCGGGAGCAGCTCCGCCAGGTGGCCCAGGAGCGCATTGGTGGCGCTGGGGGCACAGATCGCATGGTGGAGGCCATCATGGCCCAGTTGCCCTGCCGGAGCCGCGCGGTCCATGCCCACCCCCTCCCCTGAGCCCTCCAATTCCCCAACCCTCTCCCCCAGTCCGGGGGAGGAACGGGGCACCCCATGGCTGGGGAGCCTTCAAGGCTGGCTGGATCGGCTCTTGGTGGTGGATGTGTTTGTGGTGATGGCTGGAGCCCTTTGGTTTGGCTTGGGGGTGTTGGCCCATGCCCGCGGGGTGGACGGTGTGCTGACCTCCTTCCAGCGGGTTTGGATGCCTGTTTTTCAGCCGGCCCTCGGGTTGCTGATGGGGGCCGCCCTGCTCAGCGGGGGGGTGGGCTGGGGGCGGAGGCGAGGGCAGCGTTGAGATCGGGGGTTTCGTACGGAAACCCCTGCTCCAGCAAGCGGAGGGGCCGCACCCTCTGGCCCTCCAGAACGACAGCGGCCCCGTCCCCCAGCATCACCTTCAACAGGGGAGCGGGGACGGGGAGCAGGGCGGGCCGGCCCAGGGCGTCGCCCAGGGCGCGGGCGAACGCGGCCATTCGCACGGGCTCGGGGGCGACCGCGTTGTAGACGCCCCGATAGGAGGGATCGTCCAGTGCCGTGGCGATCAGGCGGCAGAGATCGTGCCGATGGATCCAGCTCATCCATTGCTGGCCCGACCCCACGGGTCCCCCCAGGCCAGCCCGGAACACGGGCAGCATCTTCCCGAGGGCCCCCCCGTCAGGACCCAGCACGATGCCCAGGCGCAACACCACCACCCGGCAGGCCTCGGGCGCGGCCAAGGCGGCCCGCTCCCAGTCCTGACAGAGCTGTCCAAGGAAATCTGTGGCCGCCGGACTGGACTCGTCGAAGTCGCTGGTCTCACTGCTGCCGTACACACCCACGGCGGAGGCGTTCACCAGCACCCCCGGGGGGGTGGAGAGTCGCCCCATGGCCTCCACCAGAGCTTCGGTGGTCAGCAGACGGCTGTCGCGGAGGCGTTGCCGTTGGGCTGGGGTCCAACGCTTCTCAGCGATCGGCTCACCCACCAGGTTGACCACCCCATCCGCGCACGCCAAAGCCTCCTCCAGCGCCGCTGTGGTCCAACTGGCTGGATCCGAGGGGTCGAGCCGCAGGCACTGGAGCCGATCCCCCTCCAGCAGGGGGAAGGGTTGCGGCTGGCGACTCACCAGGGTGAGCGCATGGCCCAAGTTCAGCAGGAAGGGAACCAATTCCCGTCCCACAAACCCCGAACAACCGAGCAGCAACAAGCGCACGCCCGTCTCCCGATCACGGAGCTGACCATAGAGGCTTCCCTCGCCAACGGTGGCCCTTTCCCCGCCAGGGGCCCTAGGGTGCCAGCCAGTGTGATTTGGGCCCATGGTCGATCCCACCCCCCCAGCTACCGCCAGCGGCACGCCAGCGGCTTTGAAAAAGGGCGCTTTGGTGCGACTGAATCCCCAGGCCCATGCCGGCAGCCTGGAGGCAACCGCCAGCGCCCCCGAGCTGCCGGACTACGTGCTGGAGGGGCCCGGTGAAATCTTGGCGGTGAAAGGCGACCATGCCCAGATCCGCTGGCGGCGGCCGGTGCCGGATGTTTGGCTGCGGCTGGACCAACTGGAGCAATGGAGCGCTTCAGTCTGAGGGAGGGGAAGGGCTGTGCGGGGAACTGGACCCGATGGGCAAGCCCTGGCGGGTCCCCTCAGATCTCCAGGCGGCGTCGCTCCAGGTGCAGTTGGTCTCGGCGCCGCTTGGCCTCCCGCAGCATCTCCCGGCCGTCCCGCAGATAGCTGTCCACGTAACCCATGGTGTACCGCTCCAGTTCCACCAGGGCGTCCTGCACTTGGCTCAGGCAGTGGTACAGGCTGAGGCTGAAACCCTTCGCCGAGGCCGGACAGGCCTTAGAGCGGTAGAGCTGTTCGGCCCTGGCCATGCGGGATTGGCTCTCTTCCAAAAAGCCTGTGAAGGCGTCCATGAGCTGGTCGTCGTAGGGATCGGCCGACAGGGCCCTCAATTGGGCGGCGAAGGGGTTGATCACCTGACCAAGCCAGCGGTCGATCGGGTTGTACACCTCCCGCAGCCACGTGAGCAGCAGCCCATCAGCCTGGCGGCTCGGATGGGACCCCGTCCGCCGATCCGGCCGGCCTGGGGCATGGGAGGCGCCGGGCCCTGCTTGGGAACCTCCCCGTTCGGCGTCATAGCGGCGGCGACGCTCCCCATCGCCCAGCACCTCCCAGGCGGCGTTCAGGGCCACGATCCTGTGGTCGTCCCCGCCCGCGTCAGGGTGGTGTCGTTTGACCAAGGCGCGATAGGCCGCCTTGATTTCCGCCGCCGTGGCACCGGGGCTGACGCCCAGCACGGCATAGGGATCGGCGCTGGATTGGCCTGGCAAGGACGGCGGGAAAGGGGGCGCCATCCTGCCGTGAACAACGGCGAAAAAAAAAGCCCCCGGCGAGGGAGGCTGGCTGGGGGTTGGGTGAGGAGGGGGCTGGACGCCCCCGGCTGCCGTGGCGGGAGCGTCAGAAGCGGATGGTGGTTTGCACCAAGCCGCCCAGCACCCCGAACGTGGAGGAACGATCCACTGAGCCATCGCTGCGGAAGCTGTCGGTGAGGGCGCCGAGCGGGCGGCTCAACCAAAAGAGGGCGGGGGTGACGCTGATGTTGTCGGTCACCTGGAACTTGTACCACCACTCCCAGGCATAGTTGCCATCGTTGATGAAGGTGCTCTGGGATTTGTCGGTGCCACGGCTGAGGGTGGTGGCGAAGGTGGGTTGGCCCACCGCCATACCCAGGGAGTTGCCGCCCCAGAACACATCGTTCCACTGCAGGCCCACGTACCAGCTTTGGGATTCCGTCACGTAGGGGTATTGGTAGTCCACAGCCGTGTAAACGCCTGTGGTTTTGTTTTCCGCCCCGGACTTGATCTGGTTGTTGGAAAGGTTGTTGAGACCCCAACCAACGCTCACGGACGGCAGCAAGCCACTGTTGGCCGGTTGCACGTAGGCATTGACCGCCACGCTGTTGGATTGGCCATTGGCGAGCCACCAGCTGTTGGATTGCACGAAGTTCGTGCCACGGCGGAAATTGGAGCCGCGTTGGCCGTAGCGATAGGCCGCTGAAGCGCCCCAAAGCTTGGACGTCCAGCCCAATTGGCCGAGGAAGCTAGCCCGCGAGCAATCGTTGCCAATGCCACCCTCGGTAGCGGAGCACTGGAAATAATTGTTGTCGGAATTTGTGGCTCCCGCATCACCTATCGGGGTGACGTAGCTCGCTGTGAGGCTGAAACTTCCATTCAACAATTTGTAGGGTGTTTTCCAAATTAAGCCACCGCCGGAACCCGTGGCTTTGTTGTAAACCCCTGGTGCTCCATTAAGCGTAAAAATGTCCAGAATGCGTTCTCCTCTGCCACTTCCGTATACACCAGGATTAGCGCCGAGAAATTCGGTGTTCCGGTATTTGGCACCTACGATGGCTTCAAGCTGGCTGCCGATCGGGAAACGATAGTAGAGGCGATCAATCCCCACAACATCTGAGCAATCGCGATTGCCGGTGCAGTTGGTATTGCCAAAGCCATTAGAGGCAACATCCAGCGCTGTCAGGTTGACACCATTGCCATTGAAAGCGTTGCTGAAGTTGCCGGTGCGTAGACGGGTGTAGAGCTGATCTTTGCCAGTGAAACTGGTGATGAAATTCAGGCGAAGATCATAGTTGAAGGAGGTGGCGCCGAAAAGTTGATTATAGATTTTTGCTGCATCTCTTCTGTTGCGATCCCTGGCTTTATCAATGGCGGCTTGGTTTGTCACCATGCCTTTTTTATCTTCGACAGCCTTGGGCACATCGACCAGGTTGCCGCCGAACGGTCCCGAGCCAGCCTTATCAAGGTTGAAGGCGGCGATGTCGGGATTGATGCCACGGCCCTTGCTGTCTCCGCTGGCGTTAACCGCACCGATGACAAAGGTGGCCTGGCCCTGCAGCTTGGTGGTGGTGGAGAATTGGGTGGCTTCCAATTCGCCCACTTTGGCCTCCAGGCCATCCACCCGGCCCCTGATCACGGCGAGCTCCTTTTCAAACTCCTTCATGAGCTTCTTGAGCTCATCGGTGATCTCGGTGATGCGATCGAGACAGGCGTTGAGCAGGGCAGCCGCCTCGTAGCGGGTCATGGACCGCTGGCCTCGGTAGGTGCCGTCGGGGTAGCCCGCCACGCAGCCGTAGCGCTCGATCAAATTGGACAGGGCTTGGTAGGCCCAGTCGGCGGGGTTGACGTCGCTGAATTGATTGATGCTGGTGACCTGCTCACCGCTGGCGTACTGATTGACACCAGAGAGATTGAGCTCGGCGGCTTGGCTGGCAACAGGTGCCAAAAAACCAAGGGCGGCGGGAGCCACCAGCAAACGCTGGAAGAGTTTCATGCAATCCTCACACCAAAAAAAGAGGAATCCCAGAGGGACTCCACAGAGTTTACCTTTGTCAACAATATTTTTTTGCCTGTGAAGACACTTTCTGGTGTATTCCAGAGCACAAAAAAACCGGCCGCGAAGCGGCCGGTGTCTCGATCCATCCCCGTGCGGGGATGGCTAAACGATCAGAAGCGGAATGTGGTTTTCACCAGGCCGCCGAAGTTGTTCAGCGAACGGCTTTCGTCCTTCTGGAGCTGGCCCAGGGGAGCGCTCAAGTAGTACACGGCGGGTGTAACGCTGATGTTGTCGGTCACCTGGAACTTGTACCACCATTCCCAGACGTAGTTGCCGTCATCAGGAGTGTTGCCATCGCGCAGGCTGGTGGCGAACACCGGCTGGCCGACAGCCATGCCGAAGGCATTGCCCTTCCAGAACACATCGCCCCACTCCAGGGCCACAGCCCAGGACTGGCTGGCGCTGATGTTGCTGGCCCGGTTGTAGGACGTGATGACGTTCTCATCCTGGGTGAGATCGTTGTAGCCCCAGCCGAGGCTCACCGAGGGAAGCCAGCCGTTGGCGGAGTGCTGCCCGGCCGCCGGCAAGGCGAAGT
>JBKCVY010000120.1:0-3886 GCA_046317475.1 Cyanobacteriota bacterium
GAGGGAAAGGGGCTGTAGGTGGACAACGCGACGGTTGGGACCTGGCCGTGAAGGCGTCAGAATGGCGTCACTTGTCGCCACCCCATGGTCAAGTCCGCCCCCATCGCTGAAACCACTGGCGCCCGCTCCCAGGAGTCTCCCGTCACCCGGCCCCGCGCCCAGGGTCTTCCCGCCAGCGCTACGGCGGAGGTGGCCAGCAGTCCCCTGGCGCAGCTGCAATCGCTGGTGGCGTCAAGCCCCCGGGTCGCGCAGTTGAAGGGCGTGGGCGGCTGGCTGTCGGGGTCGAAGGATAAGCGCATGGAATGGCTCGATCAACAGATTCCCTGGCTGGAGACTGATCTCGCGCAAGCACTCGCGACACCGGAGCAGGACAGGGACGAACAGGCGAAGAGCGCGATCAAGCAGATGGAACAGCGGCTCCAGACCCTCAAAGACGAACGGCAACAAATTGTCGATAGCCGCAAGCCGGCTTAGTCGGCCCCACGGGTGCTTGATCCCGCCCACACGCTCCATAGAGGCCGCCGGCCGGAGCCTGGCGCCTTGGTGGGCGTTGAAGCTGACGCATGACATGCTCGCGTCGGGGGACGACCAGCTGACAGGGTTGTTCAGCGAACCCTTGGCCAGAACCAACGGCAGATGCAGACCTCCGCTCAAGCTCGTTTGCGGCAACGTGGGATGCAGGCAAGCGGCCAAGCCAATTCCGCCAATGACACCGCAAGCGGTGGGCCTAAGCCAAGTCGATCAGAACCGACGTTGAAGCAGCCCTGACCCCTCACCCCCCCAAATAGGCCATCTCCGCATGGCGGGCCCGCGGGTGAGGTCCTTCGCGCCAGGCCCCTTGTCGCTCCTCGCTCCAACGGTCTGCCCGGGCCCGCCAGACTGTTGCCATCGCCTCCTGCAACGCCTCGGGGGGCGCGTCGGGCCCGAGCCAAGGCCGCAGATCCAGACCACTGCCGGGGGCGGCGAAGAGGCAGGTGTAGGCGATGCCGTCGGCGGTGACGCGCAGACGGTTGCAATCGCCGCAAAAGGGAGCGCTCACGGAGGCCACGGTGGCGAGAAGTCCGACCCCATCGCGATACCGCCAGCGGCTGGCGGTGCCGTGGGCGTCGCGGCCCAGGGGCTCCAGGGGCCAGACCGCGCCGATGCGCTCCACCATGGCGCTGGCGCTGAGCACGGCTTCGGGCCGCCAACCATTGCGGTTGCCCACATCCATGAACTCGATCAGGCGCAGCTCCACGCCCCGCTCCCGCGCCAGGGCCGCCAAGAGGAGCAGTTGGTCGTCGTTGCGGCCGCGCTGGACCACGGCGTTGAGCTTGAGCTCTCCGGCGGTCGGATCAAAACCGGCGGCTTGGGCATGGTCGAGCGCCGCCAGCACCTTGGCCAGCAGCGCGGCGCCCGCGGTGGCGCCCCCCGTTAGGCCGGCCATGCGGGCCACGGCCTCGCCCGTCGCCCCATCGAGGCTGAGGGTGAGCCGATCCAACCCGGCGGCCCGCAGGGCCCGGGCCCGCTCCGCCGTGAGCAGAGCGCCATTGCTGGTGAGGCTGATGTCCCGCAGGCCTGGCGGCGCGGTGGTGGCTGGCGCCCGGCCTTGGGTGAGGGGCGGGGCTGGCGGTTGGGAGCGCAGGACACCCGCGGCGGCGATCAGGTCCTCCAGGCCGGCATGGAGCAGGGGTTCGCCACCGGTGAGGCGCAGGCGGGTGGCCCCCAGGGCCACGGCGGCCGCTACCACCGCCAGTCGCTGCTCGTGCGTCAGGAGCCCTGGCGGCTCCGTGCCTTCGGGCAGGCAGTAGGGGCAGGCCAGGTTGCAGCGGGCCGTCAGCGACAGGCGCACCACCCCGAGGGGGCGGCCGTGCTGGTCGGTGGGGGGAGGCGGCATGGGGCCCATGATCCGACCTCCTCCCGCACCGTATGGGACGCAGCCTAGGGTCGGCACAGTGGGACCGGCCTGGTTCGGGCGCGATGAAACTTCTGGTGGTGGAGGACGACCCCCTCATCCAGCGCTCCCTCTGCGAGATGGCACGGGCTTGGGGCCATGCCTGCGATGGGGCCAACGATGGGGAGGAGGCCTGGGACATGGTGCGCCAGTGCCCCTACGACCTGATCCTGCTGGACCTCAACCTGCCCCGCCTGGATGGCCTCGCCTTTTGCCGGCGTCTGCGGGCCGCCGGAGGCGTCCAGCCGATGGTGTTGATGCTCACCGCCCGTGACACCAATCGCGACAAGGTGGTGGGGCTCGATGAAGGGGCCGACGACTACCTGGTGAAGCCCTTCGATCCCGATGTGTTGCGGGCCCGGGTGCAGGCGCTGCTGCGCAGGGCCGGCCGGCCCCTCACGCGCACGTCCCGGTGGGGGGCGCTGGCAGTGGATGCCGACGGCCATGGCGCGCGCTTCGGAGAATGGGAGCTCTCGCTCACCGCCACGGAACATCGACTGCTGGAGGCCCTGATCCAGGCCGCGGGCGCCACCTGCTCCAAGGAACGGCTGTTGCGGGCCGTGTGGAATTGGATCGACACGCCCGGCAGCGAGTGCGTGCGATCCCATGTGAAAAACCTGCGGGCCAAGCTCGCCGCCGCCGGCGCCCCGCCCGAACTGGTGGCGACCGTGTCCGGGGTGGGGTTTCGCCTCAATCCCAACCATGCGACCTGACCTGTGCGCCACGCGCGGCCAGCTCACCCGCCGCTACGCGGCCTTTATGGCCGGCACGTTGCTGGTGTTCGCACTGGGGGTGTACGGGCAGGTGCGGCGGTCCAGTGAAGATTTGCTGCGGCGGCAGGCGGAACAGTTGGCGGCCATGGCGGCGGCCGAGCTGCCGGTGATGCACCACGAGATCGATGAGGCCCGGGCCATGGCCGCCCGGCAACGGTTGGACGCGATCTCCAGCGCGGGCGAGGCGAACGGCTGGCGCTGGCCCGGCCATCGCGTCGTCTGGATCGACGACGAGCTGCAAGCCCTCCAGAGCAGCGGCGGTTTCCGCCCCGACGGGGCCCTGCGACCCCCCGCCTCCGACCTGGCGCGTGAACAGTGGCTGCCGATTCGCAACGGCGTGGCCTTCTGGAGGCCAGTGCTGGGTCCACAGGGACGGGGCGGCCCTGAACTCCAGGGCTACGTGATGGTGGCCGTGGCCTCGACCAGCGCGGACGCGGAACTGGGCCGGTTGCGCCAGGGCCTCCTGATCGGCGCCCTGCTGGCCTCCCTGGTGGCCTTTGCCTGCAGCCAGCGGATGGTGGCCACCTCCCTGGAGCCGGTGCAACGGCAGATCGAACGGCTCATCTCCTTCACGGCTGACGCCTCCCATGAACTGCGCCAGCCGCTCACCGCCATCCGAGCCTTGATTGGCAGCCTGCGGCACGGGGAGGGACTGGCTGGCGCTCCGCCGGAGTTGGGGCAAAAGCTGGCCCTGATCGATCAGACCAGCGCCCGCATGGGCGCCCTGGTGGAGGACCTCCTACTGCTCACCCGTTTTGATCGGGCCATCGATGACCGCCCTTCGATGGAGTCGTTCCCGCTGGCGGAGCTGGTGGAGGATCTGGTCGACCTGCATCAGGCGGAGGCGGAGGCCGCCGGGGTGCGGCTGCTGGCCCGGATTGAGGCGCCTGGACTGGTGCGGGGCAGTCCGGAGCGGTTGCGGCGGTTGATCGAAAATCTCCTCAGCAATGCCCTGCGGTTTTCACCGCCTGGGGGGACGGTGACGCTGGGCCTGCGGCAGGGGAAGGGGGTGGCGCGGCTGTGGGTGGAGGATGAAGGCCCCGGGATCCCCCCCCAGCAACGGGATCTGATGTTTGAGCGCTTTTGGCAGGCCGATGCCGCCCGGGGCGGCGCGGAGCACCACGGCCTTGGACTGGCCATCGCCCGGGCCATCGCCCAGGCCCATGGGGGCCAGCTCTGG
>JBKCVY010000121.1:0-4298 GCA_046317475.1 Cyanobacteriota bacterium
GGCGGAGCGTTATTACGCCGCTGGCGCCCGCTTCGCCAAATGGCGGGCCGTGTTGCGCATCAGCGGCGAGGGGTGCCCTTCGGAGTTGGCGGTGCGGGAGAACGCTCGGGGGCTGGCCCGGTATGCCCGCACGGTGCAGGAGGCGGGGCTGGTGCCGATCGTGGAGCCCGAGATCCTGATGGATGGCGACCATGACATCGCCACCACCGCTTCGGTGCAGGAGTGGGTGCTGCGCACGGTGTACGCGGCCTTGGCGGAGAACGGCGTGTTTCTGGAGGGCAGCCTGCTCAAGCCTTCCATGACCACCGCTGGCGCCGACTGCCCGGAGCAGCCCAGCTTGGAGGAGGTGGGGGAGTTCACGGTGCGCACCCTCAGCCGCGCGGTGCCCGTGGCGGTGCCGGCGATCCTGTTCCTTTCCGGTGGCCTCAGCGAGGAGGACGCCAGCCTTTGCCTGAACGCCGTCAACGAAGCGGCGGCCCAGGGCTTCGCGCCCTGGCACCTGGGCTTTTCCTATGGCCGGGCGCTCCAGCACTCCTGCCTGAACCATTGGGGCGGCCGCGACCGTGCGGCGGGCCAAGCGGCCTTGCTGGCGCGGGCCCGTGCCAATAGCGCGGCCAGCCGCGGCGCCTATGTGGCCGGCAGCGAACCATCCGATGACGCCAGCCTGTTTGTGGCCAATTACAGCTACTGAGGTTCCCATCCCAGCTCGAGCCCCGCGGCCTCCCCCCTCCATCGCCACCGCCCCCCGGCGAAACTACCCCATAATGCAGATATCGCCTTAACCCACTACCCCGTGCCTTTGTCGGGAGGGATCCCCAGTCCCCAGTTGCTGGAGGAATACAGTCAATTCTTCCGGCTGCTCAGTGAGCCGGCCAGGCTTCATTTGCTCTGCCTTCTCAAGTCAGGGCCGCTGGATGTGCTCTCTTTGATGGAGGCCACTGGCTTCTCCCAATCCCACATCAGTCGCCAGCTGGGTCAACTGCAACGGGCCGGCTTGGTGCGATGTGAGCGAGATGGCGTGCGCCTTCTCTACCACGCCGACAGCAGCTTGGTGGAGGAGCTCTGCCATCTCGTCCAAACCCGTTTGCGCCAGCGGTTGGAGAACCAGTTGCAGGCCTTGTCCGATGGTGGCTGAGGAGCGAACCATGGGCGCCCTGGGCGCACGATTCCGCCAGTGGGGCTTCAGTTGGAGTGGCCTGCGCGACAATCGACGCGGGGAATGGTGGCTCCTGGCTCAGGGGGTGCTGATCGTCGCCCATCTTTTGCCAGCCGTCCCGCCACCCAGCGCCTTCGGCCTCCATTGGCCCCTTGCCGCTCGCCTGCTGGGCTGGGGCGTGTTTGCCCTGGGGGTGGGATGGGCCCTGCGGGCCTTCGCAGCCCTCGGCCCCAGCCTCACGCCCCTCCCGGACCCCATGCCCAACGCGGCCCTGGTCACCAGTGGTCCCTATGGTCGCTGTCGCCACCCGCTCTATCAAGCGGTGTTGGTGTGCTCCCTGGGGGTGACGCTGGCCCTGGGCAGCGTGCTGCACCTGGCCCTGCTGCTGGCCCTGGCGGTTGTGTTGAGCGGCAAGGCCCACCGGGAGGAGCGGCGCCTGTTGGACCTTCACCCCGCCTATGCCACCTACCAGGCCACCACCCCGGCGATCGTGCCGGGCGTGCCCGGACTGGATTGGCGCTGAGCCCCTGGAAGGGTTGGGGCCCCCTCAGTAGGTCGCCCCCGTGCGCCGCTGGTGGATAGCCGTGCTGCCGCTGGGATCAAGCACACCGCCATGGTGAGCTTCGGCGTAGAGGAGCCAGTGGTCGCCACAATCCATGCGCTGTTTCACGGTGGCCTCCATCCAGGCCAGAGCGTCGTCTAGGAGCGGTTGGTGGCCCGGGCTGTCGCTTGTCGCCAGCCCCGCCAAACGATCGGCGCCCGGGGCGAAGGGGGTGAGGAAGTGCTTCATCAGGGGCTTCTCCCGACCAGCCGCCAGCACGTTCAGGGCGCAGCGATCCCCAACATGCAGCAGCCCCTCCACTGCCCGATCCTTGGCCACCGCCACGGTGAAGCCCGGCGGGTGGAAACTGGCCTGGCTCACCCAGCTGGCCACCATGGCGCCAGTGAGGGCTCGGTCCCCCTCCCCTTTGCGGGCGGTGAGCACACAGAGGGAGCCCACCACCCGGCCAAGGGCCTGGATCGCTGGTTGGCTGCGGCTTTCCTGCAGGCCACCGCCGGGGCCGCGCAGCTGGCGCTTGCGCTGTTCGGTTTGGAGCAGGCGCGCGAGGGCGGTGCCGGTTTCCTCCAGGGATTGGAGGGTGGCCGGATCGGGGCTGAACCGCACCCGGATCGGTTCGAACGCAAAAGCGAAACCCCCATCGCGCAATTTGCTCTCCAGCAGGTCGATGGCCTCACCGCTCCAGCCGAAGCTGCCGAAGACACCCACGGGCTTGGAGCGGTCGCCCTCGGCCAGAACCGTGCCCAGGGCGGAGACGATCGGCGTGGGGGCGTGGCCCCCGAGGGTGGGGGAGCCGATGAGCAGGGCATCGCTGCCGCGGATGGCGGCCAGGAGCTGCCCGGCCTCGCTGAACTCACAATTGATGCTCTCCACCCGCACGCCCGCGCGCGACACGCCGCGGGCGAGGGCATCGGCGATGGCGGCGGTGTTGCCGTAGGCGCTGGCATAGAGCAAACCCACGGAAAGGCGGGCGCGACCCTGACCCTCCCCCCAGCGCCGGTAGTCGGCCAGGAGGCTGCGCCAGCTGGTGGTGATCGCCGGACCGTGGAAGGGGGCGATGACGCGGATGGGCAGGTCCTCAATGCGGTCGAGCACGCTGTCCACCTGGCGGGCCATCGGAGCCATCAGGCAGTCGTAGAACCAGCGGCGATCTTCCTCGGTGCTGCTGCGGTTGGCCTCCGCGAAGGCCGCCACGCAGATGTGAGCGGAGAAGAACTTGCTGCTCATCAGCAGGCCTGTGGTTTCCTCGAAGGCCATCAAGGCTCCTGGCCAGCGGGGAGTGGGGGCGGGGATGAGCCGCAATCGAAATCCCCCCGCCAGGGGACGGCAGACTTCCTGCCGCACCACATCGATCGGGGGCAAGGGCGCCGGCTCTTCCGGCTCAGGGGCGTCGGGCCCGCCGGGCCGCCGTTGGACCCAGAGATCCCGCACCAGCTTGGCGCCGGCATTGGAGGCCACCAGAGCGAGATGGGGCCATCGCGCCACCATGGCCCGCAGCAGCTCCACCCGGTTGGGATTGACCACCCCCACCACCACTTTCAACGGCGCGTCCGCCGGCACCCATTGGGCCAGGGCTTCGAAGAAGGGCTCGGCGTAGGTCGTCCCCGGCGGGTGGATCAGCACCGGCGGCACGGCGTGGCCATCGGCGGCGGCGCCTGCCTCGAACAGGAAACTGTTGGCGGTGGTGCCCCGCTCCAGGGCGTATTCCACCTCAAACCGCAGGCGTCGGGGGCTGAGTCCCCGCAGGCAGAGCAAGCCTGGATCAATGGGCAGGGACAGGACAGACCGACCGGCGGAATCGGCGGCGGGGGCGTCAGCGGCGGGAGGTGAGGTGAGGTTGGCCATGGGTCGGGGCTTGGCCGGCTGGGGAGATCAATAATGGTTGCCCACCTTGCGGTGGTGCACGGCGGTGGGGGCGGAGGCATCGGCCACGTTCCCCTCTTCCACCACCGCGTAAAGCACCCAGTGATCGGGGGTTTCCAGCCGTTGGGTGACGCGGCAGCCCAGGTAGGCGAGGGCATCGCCGAGCACCGGTCCGCCAGCGGCCACCCCTTGCAGGGTGGCTACCCCGGCGAAGCGGTCAGCCCCTGGGGGGAAGCGCTTGAGGAAATGGCGCAGCAGGGGCTGGTGGTTGTCCTCCCTGAGGATGTTGAGCACGAAGCGGTCCTCCACCTGGAGCAGGGCCTCGATGGCTCGGTCTTTGGCGACGGCCACGGTGAGGCCAGGGGGGTCGAAGCTGGCCTGGCTCACCCAGCTGGCCACCATCGCCCCGGCTCGGGCGGTCTCGCCCTCGCCCTGGCGGGCGGTCACCACATACAGCCCGCCGGACAGGCGACCCAGGGCCTTGTCCAGGTCCCCATCGAGGGATTTCATCGCGGCGATCGTCTTGGCCTTGGTGAGCAGCTGGCCCAGGTCGGTGCCGGCTTCCTCGCAGCGCTGGTAGTCGCCCGGCTCGGGCACGTGGCGAATGCGCAGGGGCGCGAACCCTTCCCGCTGCCCCAGGCCGCGCAGCCGGCTCGCCACCGTGTCGATCGGTTCGTCGTTGCCGCCGAAGGCGTCGTAGATGCCCACCCACTGCTTGGG
>JBKCVY010000122.1:0-6606 GCA_046317475.1 Cyanobacteriota bacterium
ACATTAATTTTATCCCAGTTGGCGGCGACATTTAAACCTGTGTATATGCCTGGTTTCACCTGAATACCAGGAACTTGCACTTGACGGACATCTCCCTGGAGAACGCTGCGGATAGCTTGCCAATAATCAGGCACTTTCCCAATGTCGACCCATTCAAACTCCATCGGCAGGGCATAGAAGGGAGCTCCAGCGGCTACCAAGCGCGGGAACAAGTCAGCACCGATATCGAATGGCTCGCCTGAAGGGATAAAATCCAAAACCTGGGGCTCAAAAATGTAAATTCCTGTATTGATCATGTCACTTGCTGCTTCTTGCACATTCGGCTTCTCTTGGAAAGACAAGACCCTGCCCTCATCATCAGTCACAACCACTCCATAACTGCTCACCTGGTCTTGAGGCACTCTTTTCGTGATGAGACTTGCCATTGCGCCCTTAGATTTATGACGCCTGACAGCTTCGGTCAAATCAAGGTCAATCAGAGCATCCCCGCAGAGGACGACAAACGTCTCATCGAAGAAGGGTTGAAAATCTTGAATCCGCTTGATCCCACCAGCGGATCCCATGGCTTCACCAATGAGCTCACCATCCTCAATTCTTCCCTCAAAACTATAAGCGATATGAACGCCAAATCTTTGACCGTCTCGAAAATAGTTCTCAATTTCCTCTGCGAGGTGGGAAACATTGACCATGATTTGATCAAAACCATGTTCCCTGAGAAGCTCCAAAAGGATCTCCATCAGAGTCTTCTGCAGGATGGGAATCATGGGCGTGGGCGTGGGATGGGTAATGGGTCGGACCCGTGTTCCCTTGCCAGCCGCGAGGATCATCGCCTTCATTCGTAGGCGCTTGTCAAAAAGAATATGTGGATCTTACGTCTTCACTCAGGCTGCCAAGGATTCCGGAGCCGGCAGGGAAGCTGACCCCTCAGCAGCATCCAGAACAGGCCTCTGGCCTTGAAGACCCCATACCCCACGCAGACTCAGGGGACCGAACAACCCATCCTCTTGGCGTAATTCGACGGTCCCCTGGGCACTCAAGAACAACAAGGCCCAAAACACACCCACCCGATCCCGATCCAAGTCCTCCCCTGGCATGGCCTCCACCCGCTCTCCCCAAGCCGCCACCAAAGCATCAAAGGTCAGCCAGGACTGCCCATCCCCTGGCCAGGAAACCTGCAGAAAACGGCTGAGTGCCGCCGTGGTTTCAGGCAATTTTTCGCGGTGGGCCAGGCCGGCCACCTGGGCGATCGCCACTCGCTCGCTGTAGCGACGGGCACGGCGATCACGGGGTTGGCGCCCTTCCTGTTCAAGGCGCTCAGCAATGTCCTCGAGCTGGCGAATCAATTCCCCTAGGCTGACCGGTCGCTGCAGGGGGGGAGGGGCGACGGGGCGGCGCAACAGTTGGCGCTCAGGACGAAGGGGAAGGAGAGAAACTCCAGCGATAGGCTCCTCATCATCTTCTGCACAGGCCCCATCGCCACCGTCATCCACGCCAGAGTCGCGGGGAAAACTCTCACTCTCAAGAATCTCCGCCTTCAGCCCCACCAACACAGAGGCGGCCAAGAAGGCTTCGCTGCTCTCCGCGAGATCCTGCTCAAATCGCGTCCCATGGGGGGAAGGGACAGGGGAAGGGAAGGAGATCCTTTGCTGGAGCCGATCAAGAAAGCCATCAATGACGGCAATCACATCGACATCCCAAGGGTCAATGTCGCCCCTTTCAGCGGCGTCTTGCAACATGCGGATTGCCATGCGGGCACCCGCCTCGGCTACAGCCACCCGATTGCATAGTCATTATTGCGACCTAAGTTAGCTTCCCGCTGCCACCAAAACCAGGGCAGCGGGAACCCAACTGGGGGGGAGATGGAAAACTACCAAGATTTTAAGAATTTCCTGGGGGTGCCGTGCTTTCTCCAGCGGCCGGCAGGAGAGCCAATTGGGCATCCACAGTGGCCCGATAACGCTCCAGATCGCTTTCCAGCTCCTGAATCCGTACCCGCTGAGCCTCTTGCTCACCCATGGTTTGAAGATTTTCCACTTTACGAACGACTCCACTCCAAACGGCGTAAATCCATGCCGCCGTGGCACCAACACCGCCCACCAGCAGCAAGAGCGCTGCCAATGGGACAGTAAAGGTGACGCCGGGAAGAAAACGCACGGTGGTTGCCGTGGTGTTCTCGAGGGTGAACATCACCATGGCCAAAGCAAAGGAGAAAATCAACAAAAAGTTGAGCTGTCGCATGGGCGAAAAATGGGAAAAGCCAGAAGAGAGATGGCGCGAACTAGGAGGGAACAGGGAGACTTGTCAACGGTGGCGCCTTCCAGGCAAAGGCTGCCATTCCGGCGGGTGGATTGATCGCCTGAAAAAATCGAGGTGTAGCAGGAGTCCCGACCTTGGACAAAGCTAATAATTCTTGACGAACAAGCGAATCAATGGAGGCTTTGTAACTATCCGTCATCAGGCGTGGATAAAGACCAATGCCAAAGATTGGCACGAGCAGACATGAAATGACGTAGATTTCGCGCGGCTCTGCATCAACGAGTTTGCTGTGCGAGACAAGATCAACATTTTCCTGGCCGAAGAATATTTCGCGCAACATAGACAGCAGGTAGATGGGTGTCAGGATGACCCCAATAGCGGCCAATGATGCGATGAGAATTCTAAAACCCAAACCAAAAGCTTCGCTGGTTGAAAAGCCGACAAACACCATCAGCTCTGAAACGAAACCGCTCATGCCAGGCAAGGCCAGGGAGGCCAACGAGCAAACGGTCCAGAGGGCAAACATTTGTCTCATTTTTTGACCAACACCACCCATTTCGTCAAGCTGGAGAGTGTGGGTGCGATCGTAGGTCGCGCCCACAAGAAAGAAGAGGCTGGCACCAATGAGGCCGTGGCTGACCATTTGCAACATGGCACCGCTTGTACCAAGAGCGCTGAGACTACCAATACCAATTAGAACAAAACCCATATGACTGATCGAACTGTAAGCAATTTTTCTTTTTAAGTTTCTCTGCGCGAAGGAGGTAAGTGCTGCATAGATGATATTGATAACACCAAAAACAACAAGAATTGGGGCAAACTTTACGTGGGCATCTGGCAAGATCTGAACATTAAATCTCAAGAGCGCATAGCCACCCATTTTCAAGAGAATGCCGGCTAAAAGCATATGAACAGGAGCCGTCGCTTCCCCATGAGCATCAGGTAGCCAAGTGTGCAGGGGCACAATCGGTAGTTTTACGCCAAATGCAATCAAAAGTGCGGCATAACAAATCACCTGGAAGCTGGTACCAAAGCCCTTAGAGGCCAAAGCAGCGTATTCAAAAGTGGGAGCACCACCTCCATAAAAGCCCATAGCCAAAGCGGCCAGCAGGATAAAAAGAGAGCTACCTGCTGTATAAAGGATAAATTTTGTGGCTGCATACTGCCTTTTCTTCCCACCCCAGATTGCCAACAGCAGGTAGACAGGAATCAACTCCAATTCCCACGCCAGGAAAAACAGCAGCATGTCTTGAACTGCAAAAACAGCAATCTGGCCTCCATCCATGGCCAACAAAAGAAAGTAAAACAGCCTCGGCTTGAAGGTGACTGGCCAAGCCGCTAGACAGGCAAGGGCTGTAATAAAACTCGTCAACAGGATCAACGGCATCGAGAGGCCGTCTGCCCCGACCGACCAAGCCAAGCCAAGATCGGACAACCAAGAGACCCTCTCGACAAGTTGAAGGGAGTCGGAGGATGGATCGTACCCGTTGAGGTAGCCACCGACGGTGAGTAAAAAGGTGAGGAGGGCGATCCCAAGTGCATACCAACGAACCTTTCGTCCATCTCCCTCATCAGGAACGAAAGGGATCAGGAGGGATGCACCGATCGGCAACAAGATTGCCGCACTGAGCCAGGGAAAGGGCACGGACCAGGGTCAATCACTACTACGAGTGTAGAAATGACTCTCGGTTTTGAAAGAGAGATGTGGTGGTTGTCACACATGGTCAGACAAGAATTGGAAATGGATCCATACCGAACCACTGTTACGCGAGCCACAATTCGCAAAAGTCAAATTATCGGCTCCAGATGACCGTACCAAATTCAAGAAAAAGACTTCAAACGTTTTTCCAATAGTGGCAAAAATAATTCATGGCCATATGGGCTCAGATGGTGGTCATCTTCATAAAGAAATTTCCCATTAAGTACCAATGTGCAAAAGTCGAGATCGGGGCAGAGAGTGGACTTCAAAGATAGAAAAAGATTTAATGATCCCTCTCCAAAGCGTTCCTTAAGATGATCGTCTAAAGAATGATAGAATCTAGTTTCCTGTGAGTTTCTTGGATCAATTTTGGCGGTGCGATTCCAGGCGTTGAACCAATCCGGACGCAGGGCCGCAAGATCTTGGGTTGAAAGATTTGGATTGCCGCCAACCAACAGTAGGTGGGCTTTCTTAGCCTGGATCTTGCGATGGAGGTCGAGAATTGCGGCATCATAAACATCAGGGCTGGGCTGGGTATGACCCGAGGGGTAGCGAACATAACTCTTGTTCCCATAATGAAGGCGCAAGATAACAACATCACCCTTCTCGAGGGAATCCAACAGCGTGGCCTCCAATAATTGTTCATTAAAATAGCGACATTTAGGGAAACTTGGATCCTTAATAAGTTCAGAACTGAGTAAATAGGCACAACCATATCCATAAAACAGATGAAATTCGAAGCCTGCATTTTTTGCAGCCAGGGCTGCAAACGGAGCCAGTTTCTCAGCAAAGCTATCGCCAACCATGATGACCCTTGGCTTGGATGCCTGTGAAAGAGGGACGGACAGTCCAACGCGATTGAAACAATCTTCAGCAAAATAGCGATCGATTTTACGCGATGACTTATAACTATTTTTTCCCAGCAAGAATGGAGTGACATTGCACTGTTTTACCATATCTTTCACCCTTTGCACAAGGCTAAACTCTTGGGAAAGACGATTTGAGGAGAATGATGAGGCTTTTAATTCTTGACCTCCGCGACCAGTGAATAATTTGCCCTTCAATGGTCCAGCTATCAGTAAAATAAATAAACTGGATAGGATACTAACGCCCAAACCTATCACGATGACTTTGAGCCTTGAAGAAGACCACCTTGCTTGCCGAAGGGGTTGCTCTACAAGATTGTAACTCATTAGTGATAAAATGAATTGGCCGGCTTATGGAGCAAAGATGATGTTATGACGAGACCAGAGATCACAAAAAATATATCGACACCGAGATAGCCTGAAGGCAGCCATTCCTTGTTAAAGTGATTAATGATAACTGGCAGTATGGCCACTGCCCTTAAACCATCGATCTCAGGTCTGTAGTTGCCTTTCTCATAGGATAATGCAGTATTTTTCAACATGGAGACGAAAGGTTTTTGGGACGACGAATTCAGGCAGCAAAGACTCCGAAAAGAACAACAAGAGCAATGACGCCAGCGAAAACAATCAGAGCATAAAACTGGGCACGACCCGTTTCAAAATATTTCAAACCTTCCCCACTTCCAAGTGTTAGCAATCCGGTAAGATTAACAACACCATCGACAACCTTGGAGTCCACATCTAAGACCCTTTTGGCTAGAGCCCGACTTCCTTGGACAAATAATTTCTCGTTGATAGCATCGAGATACCATTTGTTTGAGAGAAAGTTGTTCAAGCGCGGGAAACGTGATGCAACCTGCTGACCCAGGTCAATGCGATGAAGGAGATAGGCCAGGACGGCAATGCCAATACCTGCTAGAGACATTGCTACGGAGGCGCCTGCCAGGGGAAGAAATTCACCCCAGGAAAAATGAGCTGCCATTTCGGCAGCCTCTTCAGGCTGTAAGAACTCTGCGAAAAGACTGTGCCATGGCCTGCCGAGAAGCCCAATCAGAACAGAGGGCACGGCTAGGACGACCAATGGGGCCGCCATTTGCCAGCCAGATTCGTGAGGATGGTGGCTTCCTGGCCCATGGTTTTCCTGCTCTTCTCCGGATGACTTGCCTGCGGCTGTGAGCAACTGTGCACGCAGTGCCGAGTCATTGCCACGGAAGGAACCTTCAAAGGTCAGAAAATAGAGCCGAAACATGTAAAAAGCCGTCAGGCCAGCCGGGAAAAATCCAGCGGCACACAGCACAGGGTACGCATGAAAAGCCTGGCCAAGGATTTCATCCTTGCTCCAGAAGCCTGCCAGGGGTGGGATTCCTGAGATGGCCACGCACCCGATCAAGAACGTGGCCGCAGTGACCGGCATGTATTTGCGCAAACCTCCCATCAGTCGCATGTCTTGGGCCAGAACAGGCTCGTGACCCACCACCTCCTCCATGGCGTGGATGACGGATCCGGAGCCTAAGAAGAGCATGGCTTTGAAAAAGGCATGGGTGACCAAGTGGAACATTCCCGCCACGGGTGCGCCACACCCCATGGCCAACATCATGTACCCAAGTTGTGAGACTGTGCTGTAAGCCAAACCCTTTTTGAGGTCCTGTTGGGTGAGGGCGATCGAGGCGCCGAGGAACAGGGTGATCGTGCCGATCACCGCGATCACCAGCTGCACCGCTGGAAATGGCGCATACACCGGCTGCAGCCGCGCGACAAGGAACACCCCGGCGGCCACCATGGTGG
>JBKCVY010000123.1:0-3386 GCA_046317475.1 Cyanobacteriota bacterium
GAAAAAATCAGCTTTGGCTTGGGTCTTGTTCCCGCCATGTTGCGCGGTCAGTCGTATGTGGAGGACTGTGACCGTTATTCCTGGAGTGAATGGCTGCGCCTTCACAATATCCCAGAACGCGTCAATGAAGAAGTGTTCATCGCCATGAGCAAAGCTTTAAACTTCATTGGCCCGGACGAAATTTCAAGCACGGTTGTGCTCACGGCTCTCAACCGTTTCCTGCAGGAGAAAGATGGCTCGAAAATGGCCTTTCTGGATGGCAATCCTCCCCAACGACTCTGTGAGCCAATCGTTCAATCCATTCGGGAGCGGGGCGGAGAGGTGGTCATGGGGCGCGCTCTCAAAGCAATTGACCTGCACGCGGACGGCACGGTTGCCGCCTTCAAGATTGCCGGGCGCGGGGAAGCCCCCGAGGACGTGGCGGCGGATGCCTATGTGAGTGCCTTACCGGTGGATCCACTCAAACTGTTGCTGCCAGAGCCGTGGAAAGAAATGGCCTATTTCGCCAAGCTTGCCGGACTGAAGGGTGTGCCGGTCATCAACATCCACCTCTGGTTTGACCGCAAACTCACGGATATCGACCATCTTCTCTTCAGTCGTAGCGACCTGTTGAGCGTCTATGCAGACATGAGCAACACTTGCAGGGAATATGCCGATCCAGATCGATCGATGCTGGAACTTGTTTTTGCTCCCGCCAAAGACTGGATCGGCAAGCCTGACGCGGACATCGTGGCCGCGACCATGGAGGAACTGAAGCGCCTGTTCCCCCAACACTTCGGGACAGACAACCCCGCCCAGTTGCGCAAGTCCATTGTGGTCAAAACGCCGCTCTCTGTCTACAAAACCATCCCCGGCTGTCAGGAGCTGCGTCCGACGCAGCAATCCCCCATCAAAAATTTCTTCCTTGCCGGTGACTACACCCTGCAGCGGTACCTGGCCTCCATGGAAGGAGCCGTGCTCAGTGGCAAGCTCTGTGCCCAGGCCATTGCCAAGGGGGAATGAGCGTTTTGGGTTCCAACTCTTCTTCCACCACCCCCCGCCACCAGGCCAGCTTGGATGAAGCCTATGAACGTTGTCGCGTGGAAACAGCCCAGTGGGCAAAAACGTTTTACCTGGGCACCTTGCTGATGCCCCCAGAAAAGCGACGCGCGATCTGGGCCATCTATGTCTGGTGTCGACGCACGGATGAGATTATGGATAGTCCCCAGGCCCTGGACCTGCCAGCGAGCACGCTCCTTTCCCGCTTGAATGCCTGGGAAGAGCGGACACGGGGGTTGTTTGAGGGACGAAGCGCCGATGATCTGGACCGCGTGATGGTTGACACCATCGAACGTTTTCCCCAACCGCGGCAGGCCTATCTGGACATGATCGAAGGCCAGCGCATGGATATCCGCAAGCATCGCTATGCGACATTTGCGGAATTGGAGCTCTATTGCTATCGGGTAGCTGGCACCGTTGGGCTGATGAGCCAGGCCGTCATGGGCCTGGATCCGGCTTACACCTCCGCTCCTTGGAGCGAAAAGCCAGATCCCAGCAAAGCCGCGATTGCCTTGGGCATCGCCAATCAATTGACCAACATCCTCAGAGATGTTGGTGAAGATCGCAGCCGAGGCAGAATTTATCTGCCACAGGACGAGATGAGCCAATTTGGCTATGACGAGTCCGACCTCCTTGCGGGAAAAGTCAACGAGAACTGGCGGGCCCTGATGGCCTTTCAGCTAGCCCGGGCCAGGGAGTGGTTTGCGCGGTCAGAGGAGGGGGTGCGTTGGCTTTCAGCCGATGCGCGCTGGCCGGTGTGGGCTTCGCTGAGGCTCTATCGCGGCTTTCTTGATGTGATCGAGCGTCAAAACTTTGACGTCTTCAATCGCCGCGCCTTCGTGCCAACAGCTGGCAAACTTCTCGACCTCCCGCTTTCGTACGTCCTGGCCCAGGTTCATTAGTCCACTTTCAGCCAGCGCAGGAGGATGACATTCACCTGGTCAGGATCTTCATCATGGGGACAGTGACCAAGTCCCTCCAAGACGACAAGCTCCTGAATGATGGCGAAGTCGTTGGCCCAACGGTGGGCCTCCCCAGGTGATTCCCATGGATCAGAGCCCCCCCAGATCATGCGAACAGGCACGGCTAATTGGGCCAGGAAATCCGGGGCCAGTACATCGGAGAAGAGATTGACGAAACCACGGAAGCTCTCAGGAGCGCCCGGGTCGGTCGCCGGCCGCCAGAGCAGATCCACCAGCGCGTCATCCACATTGGCGCCGGTGGGGTAAGCCACCTTGAGCACACGGCGGATGAAGGCGGGACGGGCTAACCAGCGAAACAGCACCGTCGTCAGCCAGCGTTCCCGAACCATGCGTTTCAACATGGGGCGGGACAAACGCTCCAGCATCGGGAGGTCTCCCACCCGCCGCTCATCCAGGGTGCGTTGGGCACAATCGATCAACACCACCTGGGTCGGGGGATTCCCCCGTTCGCTCAACCGGCTGGCTGTTGCAAGGGCGACGACCCCACCGATGGAATTGCCTACCAGATGGACGGGCCGTTCCCCATGGGGATGGCGAACAAGTCCTTCGACGAAATCCGTGACCAACTCGGCCCAAAGCGCGAAGCAGTACCGGACTGATCCGGGCGGGCCGGGCTCGCCCTCCAACCTGGAGGGAGGTTTGTCGCTGGCCCCAAAGCCGAGCAGATCGAGGGCAAACACCTCAACCTTCTCCGCCAGCGCAGGAATGTTGTGGCGCCAGTGCCCCAGGTTGGCACCGAAGCCATGGATCAGGACTACGGCCTGGGCGGCGCCAGGGGAGCCCCGTCGAATCCAAGCAACGCGATGGTCGCGCCAAATCCAAACGTCTGGGCTGGTCACGACCATCGCCTGCGCAACAGGCTCAGACCCCAACAGTCTGGTTGGCCAGGAGGGACTTCAACTTGGCCAACTCACCCGCCCAGCGAGGATCGGGGGCATCGGCCTGGACGGTGTCGGCGTGAACAACCTTGTCCACCGCCTTGCGGGCAGCGGTGGATGGAGTTCCCTGGGTTCGGCGATCCTCCCTGCCTGGACCCGATTGGCGACTCTCCCGGCGTTCGGAGATTTCGATGCGCAGGGGTTGACCAGCGAAATCACGGCCATTGAGCTGGGCGATCAGGGCTTCCGCCAAAGAGGGGGTCTCCACATTGACGAATCCAAACCCCCGGCAGGCGCCGGTTTCACGGTCGTTGACCGCTTTAAACCGGAACCCCTCCCCCACTCCATCGAGGAGAGCTTGCAGCTCCTTGGCATCAAACTATCTCGGCAGATTGCCGACGTAAAGACGAACACTCATGTGAGGGGTGGCAAAAAACAGAAACCTGCGCCAGGCGGTGGTCTACGACAGTGCGTTATGAAGTTAATC
>JBKCVY010000124.1:0-3772 GCA_046317475.1 Cyanobacteriota bacterium
GCGCAGGCGCCTCGACAGTGCGTGCGCCTTCAGCTCCTCGTTAACCGCTATAAGATCCTTTGCCTCCAGGGGGGCGAGGGTGGCGGTCATTTGAAAGCGCACGGAGCTGGGCAGAAGGAGTTTGGCGATGACGGGGTTCGCCCCCCTCAACTGGTCAAACCGCTTCACCTCCACCACCCGGCGCACCTTCCGCTCCACCTTGCCAAGGGTCACCCCCGTCGCCTTCACCAGGGGGGAACGGCGCAACACCAGCTCCATGGCGTTGACCCGCCCGAAGCCCACCGGATCCCGCGCCAGGCCCTCCAGTTGCAATTCGGTGGGGCTCACCATCTGCACCTTTGTGATTTGCACGCCCTCCGGCACCCGCCGCTGCAGCTCGGCCAGCAGGGCGGAGCTGCTGCGCACGTCGCTCAGGCGCTTCACCAGCCGATCGTTGGCGCCGCGCAGGGTGTTCAGGCTCGCCTGCTCGGCCGTCACCGAGGCGTTGAGCCGCTCCACCTCCTGTTCGATGCCCGTCAGCTCAACCATGCGGGCGTTGAGCAGCAGTTGCCAGATCAGCAGCAGGACGCACAGCCCCGCGCTGGCCCCCAGAATCAGCCCTCCGATGAGCAGACCGGTGCCGATCCGTTCCGGCCGCTGCACCAGCACGCCGGACATCGGTTCCAGGTCCAGCCGATGGCGGCGCTCCCGCAGTAGGTCGACGGGAGGGGGCCAGCCCGGCTCCACCAACGTCACCTCGCCCTCCAGGAGCTCCTCGGGCGCGTCCCTCTCGTCCAAGGCGGCGCCGCCGTCCTGGCGGCCCAACCGGGGCCGCAGCCGTTCCAGCCACTCCGGACGTGACAGGGGGCTCATGGCACCAGCTCCGGTATGGCGAGGCCCTTCATCACCAAGGAGCCGTAGGGGGAGCAGGCAATCCGTTCCGCCAGCAGGCTCAGGCCATCCTCCAGCTCGGCCTGCTCCTCTTCCTTGAACGCGGGGTCGAGGAGCAGCCGCGCGCCCCCTCCCGAGGGGAAGGCTTCGCGCAGGAAGGCCATGGAGCGCGCCATCTCCGCCACCGCCGCGGCGCTGTGGACAGGCATGGGGCGTTCGAAGAGGGGCACGCCATCTTGAATGGCGAGCAGCAGGGGTCCCCTGTCCTGGCCATCGCCAGGGGACACCACCAGCACCAGGGTGTCCGACGGCACGGCCGCCAATTCCTCGTGGAGGGCCGCCAGGCGACAGCTTTGGGGCGAGGTCAGCCGATCGAGGTTGAGGCCCGCCTGGTGGAACACGGTGATCCAGCCCTCCACCACCTCGCGGCGGGTGGCGGCCAACAACCATTGGCCTGGCGCCAGGGGCAGCGCTTGCAGGTCGAGTTCCGCCTCCGCCAGGGGGAAGGGCAGCCCCAGGTTGGGTTCCCGCTCCCGCAGAGCCGCCAAGGCTTCCACCCCTGGCGCCAGGGGCGTCTCCCACTCCAGAACGCGCCAATGGACCGCGGCCTCGGGTAGGGACGCCATCACGTAGGCATCAATCAAATTTTCGCGTACCATCAATTCACCGATCAAATCCGCCAGGGGCTCAACTTCCACGGGCACCCCTTCCTTGATGGTGAGGGCGGGCAGGGGCACATCCAGGCAGATCGGACCCGGCCGACCCTTAAAGATGGGTTGGCCTAGGAGTTGGTTATCCGATAGTTCCAGCAATACTTGGTAGGGAAAGATCCAGCTTTTCAGCGGCCGGAGCCTGTCCCGAATCCCATCCAGCATCCCAGCGAGTTGCAACGGTGGAGCCTTCCACTCTCGAAAACGTATCGGGTTTTCAGCGCCAGGGCTGGGCGCAGCCGACCGCTTCGCTGAGTGTTGACACCCCTTGGCGATCCAGCTGGCGACTCAAGCCCTCCAGGATGCGCGGAACCAGGGTGGGACCTTCGTAAATCCATCCCGTGTACACCTGCACGAGCGAGGCGCCCGCCGCGATCCGTTCCCAGGCCGCCTCCGCCGAATCAATTCCCCCCACCCCGATCAGGGGGAGGGCGGGACCCGCCGTGGCGCGCAGGCGCCGCAGCACCGCCAGCGCACGCTCCTTTAGGGGACGGCCGCTCAATCCCCCGTCCTCCTCGGCCAGGGGGCGACCGGTTCGGGGCAGCACCCGGCTCTCCAGTCCCAGCCGGTCCCGACTGGTGTTGACGGCGATCACGCCCGCCAGACCTTCCTCATAGGCCAGCCGGGCAATGGCATCAATGGCGTCATCCTCCAGATCAGGGGAAATCTTCACCAGCAGGGGCGGGCAGGCGGGCAGGCGTCGCAGGCGTTCCACGAGCCGGCGCAGCAGGCTTTCCTCCTGCAGATCCCGCAATCCGGGGGTGTTGGGGGAGCTCACGTTCACCACGGCGTAGTCCGCCATGGGGGCCAGCAGGCTGAGGCTGGCGGCATAGTCCTCCGCCGCCCGATCGAGGGGGGTTGGGCGGGATTTGCCGAGGTTGATGCCCAGCACGGCGGGGCGCTGGCCGGGGGGGGGCAACTGTTGCCGTTCCAGGGTGCGTCGCATGGCCGCCGCTCCCTGGTTGTTGAACCCCATGCGGTTGAGGGCGGCCTTTTCCGCCGCCAGCCGAAACAGCCGGGGCTTGGGGTTGCCCGGTTGGCCCTGGGCGGTCACCGTGCCCAGTTCGGCAAATCCGAAACCGAAATGGTGCCAAATCGCCGCGGCGACGCCGTCTTTGTCGAAGCCGGCGGCGAGGCCGAGGGGATTGGCGAAACGGCAGCCGAAGAGGCTTTGCTCCAGTCGCGTGTCACGGTGCCGCAGTTCCGCATCCAACGCGGCCAACATTTGCTGCAGCCCGGGCCAGCGACGTCGCAGCGCCACCTGTTCCAAGCCGGTGAGGGTGAGCCGACTGAGCAGCTCGGCGTCCAATCCCTCGTCTTCCCGGAGCAGGGGCCCGAGCGCCCGCTGGTAAAGGGCTCCGGTGGCTCCTCCTGATTCCGCGGCCATGGCCTTTCCCCTCACGCCTTGTCGGCCCCACCATCATCGGCACGACGCAGGCGCCAGCGCCCTTGGCCGATCGGCTCCACTAGCCAGTCGCGCCAGGTCCAGACGCCCTCGAGCGCGTCGAGTTGGGAGAGGGGTCGCTCCACCAGCTGGGCCAGCTCCACCGCCGTCAACCCGTGGCCTCCGGCGGCCAGGCGATTCGCCAGTTCCAGCCGGCTGAGCAACCGCTGCAGCGCCGGCGGCGCCGGCGTGTCGTCCCCCGCCGTGGTGGGGGGTGGGCTGGCGCTGGCTGTTGGCTTGGCCGTCGGCTGGGCCAACCTGGGGGCCTGGCCGCGGCAGTAGGCCACGGCGATGGCGTCGCAGCGTTCGTTTTCCGGATGGCCGCTGTGCCCCCGCACATGCCGCAGCACCACCCCCGCCAGTCGGGCCCGGTCGAGCTCTTCCCAGAGATCCCGGTTGAGCACGGGTCCACCGCTTGCCGTTCGCCATCCCTTGCGTTTCCAGCCGGGGAGCCACTTCTCCAAACCGTCCACCAGGTAGCGGCTGTCGGTGAGGATGGCCAAGTCCGGGTGGCGGGGCAGGGTGCGCAGGGCCCGCAGCACCTCCAGGGCGGCGGTGAGCTCCATGCGGTTGTTGGTGGTGGCGGGGTCATGCCCCCCCCACTCCCGCACCGAACCATCCTCGAATCGCAACAACGCGCCCCACCCCCCCGGCCCCCGGTTTCCGCGGGATGCGCCGTCGCACGCCCCCAGCAGCAACCCCCCACCCTCCGCCGGTACCCCCGGCGCCCCAGGCTCCAACAAGGGCC
>JBKCVY010000125.1:0-3927 GCA_046317475.1 Cyanobacteriota bacterium
GGAGCAGGCCGCGCGGGTCCCCCGTTGGTGGCCGGTCCTCCACGGGCAAGCGCAGGGGCGCCAGGGCGGCCTGCAGCACCCCCCGCGCTTCCCAATAGGAGAGGAACCGGGGCTTGCCGCCGCCACTCCAGCGCTCGCCGCGCCGCTCGCCGCAGAGGACGCCCACGAGCAACTCCACCTCCGCGCCACTGGCGGGTCCGCCCGCGCCAGGAAACACCCGGCCGATTTCAAAAGCCCAAAACCCCGGCTGGGAAGCCTGCAGGTTGCGCCGGGCCGCCTGCAGCAACTCGTCGTGCAGGTTGTCGCGGAGGTGGCCGAAATCCGCCAGGAGGGGATTGGCCAGGGGGATCCGGCCAGGGGCCGCGCCCACCAGCGAGGGGGCGCAGGTTTCCTGCAGCCCGGCCGCGCACAGGGCCGCCCGCAGGCGCCGTTCCACCTGCTGGGCGGGCTCCAACCCCCCAGGAGCCAGGGGATCGGGGAGATGGGCGGCGAATTGGTCGTACCCCACCAGGCGGGCCACCTCCTCAATCAGGTCCACCTCCCGCGTGAGGTCCATGGCGCGGGTGGGGGGCACGGTGACCAGCCAGCCCTCCTCCTCGCTGACCAGCTCGCAGCCCAGGGCGGACAGGGTGCGCTCCACCGTGGCGTCCTCCACATCCACCGGCTCGCCGTCTTGGATCACGGGCCCGAGCAGGTTATGGAGATGGTCGCGCTCCAGCCGGATCGGGGGCCGGGGCGGCATCGGGCGGCCATGGAGCCACCGACCCACCACCCGGGCGCCAGCGATCTCCCCCAACAGGGCCACCGCCCGGTCGGAGGCGCGGAGGGTGCCTTCCGGCGGCACCCCCTTCTCAAAACGGGCGCTGGCATCGGTGCGCAGGCCCACGGCGCGGGCCGACTGCCGCACGAGCTGAGGTGGGAACACGGCTGCCTCCAGCCAGATGGCCGTGGTGGCATCGCGCACCGCCGTCGCGGCGCCCCCCATCACCCCCGCCAGGGCGATGGGCCGGTCGCCATAGGTCACCACCAACGCGGCCGGATCCAACGGGCGCGTCTCCCCATCCAGGCTGACAAAGGCTTCCTCAGGGCGGGCCTGACGGAGGCCAAGGGCCGCCGGATCGGCCACGCCGCCGCCCTGTTCGGCCAAGGCTTGACGATCAAAGGCATGCAGGGGCTGGCCGGTTTCCAGCATCACCAGGTTGGTGATGTCCACCACGTTGTTGACGGAGCGCAGGCCGGCGCGCTCCAGCCGGGTGCGCAGCCAGGTGGGAGAGGGACCCACCCGCACCCCCTCCAGCGCCGTCATGCTGAACAGGCCGCCTTGCTCCATCAGGGCCTGGCTGTCGGGCGCGGCGGGCAGGGCCTCGCCCTTGGGGCCCTCCGGCACGACGGGCAGGGAGGGTTGGCCTCCGCAGAGGGCGGCCACCTCCCTGGCGATGCCCTCCATGGACAGCCCATCGGGCCGGTTGGCCGTGATGGCCAGCTCCAGCACCTGGTCGTCCAGGCCGAACAACGGCCCCACCGCCGCGCCGACGGTGGGGAGGGAAGGGAACAACTCGTCGAGGATGGCGATGCCCTCGGAGTGCTCGGCCAGGCCCAGCTCCCGCAGGGAACAAATCATGCCGCTGCTCGCCACCCCGCGGATCTGGGCGGACTGGATCGTCAGGTCCACAGCCGGCAGGTGGGCACCCACCAGAGCCACGGGCACATGGATGCCCGCGCGAACGTTGGGCGCCCCACAGACGATTTGCAGGGCTGGCGCGGCCGGATCGGTCCGCACTTGGCACACGCTCAGGCGATCCGCGTCGGGGTGCGCCTCCCGGGCCTCCACCAGCCCCACCACGACGCCCGCGGCCTGGGCGGCCAAATCCTCCACGGCTTCCACCTCGAAGCCCGCCAGCGACAGCCTCTCCGCCAAAGAATCGGCCTGGAGGGCCTCCGGATCGCAGATCACGAGCTCCTTCAGCCACTGGAGCGAGACCCGCATGGTTGCCTTTACACAGGAACGACCCATCCTAGAAAGGCGGATGGGCGCCACCCCGAGGAGTAAGGTTCCCGTTTGTCACCCTGCACGCTCAGCGGCGCACGTCCTTTCCATGGCCAAAAACAAGGGCGTCCGGCTCGTGATCACTCTTGAGTGCACAGAATGCCGGTCCAACCCCGCCAAGCGGTCTCCTGGTGTGTCTCGGTACACCACCCAGAAGAACCGCCGCAACACCAGCGAACGGCTGGAGCTGAAGAAGTTCTGTCCCCATTGCAACAAGTCCACGGTGCACAAGGAAATCAAGTGAATCCTTCGTCCGCGGCCCTCTCCCGCGGGCGTTGTTGAGACTTGCCACGCGGTGAGCCCCGCCCGCGGAACGCTTGTCCCGGCCCCTCACCCTCTCTTGTCAACCGCCTCTTTGCCCCACTTCTTCACGCACCCCTCCCCATGACCAGTTCGTTTTTCAAAAAAAGGCTCTCCCCAATCAAGCCGGGAGATCCCATTGATTACAAAGATATTGATCTGCTGAAAAAATTCATCACCGAACGCGGCAAAATTCTGCCCCGCCGCCTGACCGGCCTCACCGCCCAGCAGCAACGGGATTTGACCAACGCCGTCAAACGGGCTCGCATCCTGGCCCTGCTGCCCTTCGTGAACCCGGAAGGCTGAGGCTTGCCCGGGCCGTCCCCTCGCCCCTCCCCAGCCCGCCTCCACATCGGCGATCTGGTGGGCCTGCCAGCCAAAGGGGGTGACACCAAACCCCCTGACATTGGTGTGGTCACCAGCCTCCAAGCGGGCAAAGCGGAGGTGCGCACCCTCCACCACACCAAGTCCCTGCAGGTTCCCGCCCGCCAACTGGAGCTCCTGGCCCCCTGCCCGGACCCGGGCGCCACTCCCCCCCGCGACCCCAGCCAGGCCCCCTGGCACCTCTCCGCCGACGTCTTGGCGGCCGCCACCCCCCCACGCCGGGATCTGGCGGCCGCCTGGTTGTTGCTCGGGGCTGACCTCCCCCCCGGCGGCGAAGGGGACGACCTCTCCTTGGAGGCCTTCAGCGAGCTGGTGTGCGGCCAGGGAGATCCCCCACACGCCTGCGCCTGCTGGCTCTGGCTCCAGGGCCCACAGACCTTTTTTCGTCTCAAACAGGGGCTGCTCCAGCCCCGTCCCCTAGCCGAACTGCGGCGAATCCGCCAGGACCGCCATCGCCAGCGGCGGCTGGCGGACCAGGAGCGGGATTGGATCAGCGCCCTCAAACGGCGCCAACCCCTGGTGGCGGATGAGCTGCCCGCCAAGCAGGCCCGCGACCTCGACCCACTCCGCCTTTGGGCCTCTGGCGATCGCCACCTCACCCTCAGCGAGGATCTCCACTCCCTCCTGCAGCAGGTGCGCTGTTCCACCGAGCCGGCGGACGTGCGCCACCTGCTGGCGGACGTGGGCCTGTGGCCGCGCCACCATCTGCCAGCGCTGCAGGGCACCAGCTGGCATCAGGGCTTTTCCGATGCCCTCCAGGCCGAGGCCGAACGCCTCCTCGCCCTTGCCGAGGGCGACCTGCCCGGCGATGACCGACGGCTGGATCTCTCCCACCTGCACACGATCACGATCGACGACGAGGACACCCTCGACATCGATGACGGCCTCTCGCTGGAATGGGTGGCGGAGGGCGACCCGCGCCTTTGGATTCATATCGCCGATCCAGGGCGCCTGATCGCCCCGGGCAGTGCCCTGGATCTGGAGGCCCGTCGCCGTGGCACCAGCCTCTACCTGGCCCAGGGCACCCTGCCGATGTTTCCGGAGGTCCTGGCCAACGGTCCGATGAGCCTGCGGGCCGGCCAGCGCTGCGCCGCCTGGAGCCTGCGCCTCCACCTGGCGCCGGACGGCGCGTTGGAGGAGATGGAGCTGCACAGGAGCTGGGTGCGTCCGGCTTATCGGCTCTCCTATGCCGATGC
>JBKCVY010000126.1:0-4198 GCA_046317475.1 Cyanobacteriota bacterium
GCCTCCGCGTAGGCCCGCGCCTGGAGCGGTTCGTCCATCAGTTCAGGTTCGGAGAGGCGCTCCATCCCACCGGCCGCGGCTGGAGAGATCGTGACAGGGGGGGGCGGCGTGCCGGGGAAGGGCGGCCCATGGCCAGCGGCCCACGGGGCGGGAGGGGGTGGAGTTGATCGGGTTGGTGGCCCACTACGTGTTGTTCGCGTTGACGAACAACGTGTTGTGGATGCCCCTGGAGGAGCCGCTGCGGGCGGTGCAGGGGCCTCGCTGAGGTCTGAATCCGACCCAGGTACACCATATATGGTGTCTCCGGTGCCATTTGGCCGGTCGCGTGTTGGTTAAGGTGCGGATCTGATCGTCTGGCCCCTGGCATCCGAGACCCTCTCCGCGACCCCCCCAACGGCCAGCCCCGCTGATGGACGCCCGGTGGCTGGAGTCGCCCCCTTCCCCTCCATCCCCCACGACTTTCCCGCCACGGCGCCCGCGGCCAATCCGGTCTTTTACCGCACCTACAGCCGCAAGGGTCCTGGCGGTCGCGAGAGCTGGCGGGAGGTTGTGGAGCGCAATTTGGAAGGCCTGCGGCAGCTCGGTCAGCTGTCGGAGGAGGAGGTGGCCCTGCTGCGGCGCACCCAGCTGGAGCAGAAGGCCCTGCCCTCGGGCCGATGGCTTTGGATTGGCGGCACGGAGTGGATCAACCAACCGGAGAATTTCAGCGGCGCCTACAACTGCACCTCCACCAATTTGGTGGATTGGGATGCCTTCGCCTTGATGATGGATCTGGCGATGATGGGCTGCGGCACCGGGGCCGTCATTGAACCCCACCTGATCGAGCGCCTGCCGCTGGTGCGCAACCAGCTGCGCGTTTTGAACGTGACGGACATCGGCTCCACACCTCCGGAACGGCGCCAAGAGCACACCACCCACACCATCACCGGCCAGCGGGTGGCCATCAAGGTGGGCGACACCCGTCAGGGGTGGGTGGAGAGCTACCGCCTGCTGCTGGGATTGAGCAGTGATGAGCGCTTTGGCGACGGGCCCGTGGAGGTGGAGGTGGATCTCTCGGATGTGCGGCCAGTGGGGGAGCGGCTGAAGGGCTTTGGCGGCATGGCCAATCCGGTCAAGCTCAGGGACCTGTACGGCCGTGTGGCCCAGATCCTGAACAAGGCCCAGGGCCGCCAACTCACGTCCGTGGAATGTTGCCTGCTGATTGATGAGGCGGCGGTGACGATCGTGGCGGGAAACATCCGTCGCAGCGCGGGCATGCGGCAATTCGCCGCTGAAGACAGCGCGGCGGCCCAGGCCAAGGACAACCTCTGGCAGCAGGACAGCGAGGGGAATTGGCGGATTGATCCCGAGCGAGATGCCCTTCGCATGGCCAACCACACCCGGGTGTTCCACAGCCGTCCCAGCCGGGCGACGGTGTTGGAGGCAGTCACCAAGCAATTTCAATCCGGGGAGGGCGCGATCCAGTTCGCCCCGGAGGCCATCGCCCGCTCGAACGCGGATCTGCTGCCCACGCCAGAGCTGCGGGCCGAGTTTGTGGACATCTACTGCGACCAGGGCCGTGGGGAAGCGGGCCGCTGGTTGCGGCTGCACCATCCGCAGATCGGTGACGCCGAGCTGGACCATAGGCTGGGCCGCTATGGCCTCAATCCCTGCGGCGAAATCTTGGGTGCCGATTTCCACTGCAACCTGGCGGAGATCCACCTCAACCGCATCGATCCCCAGGACCAGGCGGGCCAGGAGGCGGCGTTCCGGGCGGGGGGGCTGGCCGTGGCCTGCCTGCTCAACCACCGGTTTGAGGTGGAGCGCTATCGGCAAAGCCGGGCCTGGGATCCAATTGTGGGGGTGAGTTTCACGGGGTTGTTTGATTTCTTCGTGCAGGCCTTCGGCACGCCCTGGCTGCAGTGGTGGGAGGCCGGCCGGCCGGACAGCGAGGAAGGACGAGCCTTTCGCGCGGAGGAAGCGCGCTATCTCAAGCGTTGGCGCGCGATTGTCGATGAAACGGTGTGGGACTACTGCGACCGCCACGACTTGCGTCGTCCGAACCGTTGCACCACGGTCCAGCCGGCGGGCACGAAGAGCCTGCTCACGGGCGCGTCGCCGGGCTGGCATCCGCCGAAGGCGCAGCGGTTCATTCGTCGCATCACCTTCCGCAAGAACGATCCGGTGGCCCTGGCCTGCCTGGATTACGGCTACACGATCGTGCCCAGCCAAAGCGACAAGGATGGCCAGGGCCGGCTGCTGGATGATCCTTTTGATCCCCGCTGCACGGAATGGTTGGTGGAGATCCCCACGGAGGTGAGCTGGGCGAATCTGCCGGGCGCCGATCGGGTGGAGATCAACAATTTTTCAGCCCTGGCCCAATTTGACTTCTACATGCAAGTGCAGAAGCACTACACGGCCCACAACACGTCCGCGACGGTGGAGTTTCGTGAGCATGAGATTGAGGCGTTGGCGGCCGCGATCCACCGAGCGATCGCCAACGGCGAGGGCTACATCTCCGCCGCGCTCCTGGCTCGCTTTGACGCGAATGCCACCTTCCCGCGCCTGCCCTTCGAACCGATCGACAAGGCCACCTATCAGCGCCTACGGAGTGAGGTGGAGGCCCGTCGGCGGGAGGAGGACTTCTTCGCCGCCCTGCGCCGCTACGACAACGGAGAGCTGCAGGAGGCAGGCCCCGCGGGTTGTGACTCTGACAAGTGCTTGCTGCCCCAACAAGGCCCCTCCCAGGACTGAGCTGGTCTCCACCTTGCTGACCGACAGATCTCATGCAAGACGGTCATGAGACAGCCGATAGAGGAATCCGCGCAGGCTTTGGAGGAAGATCAATTCGTGTAAACCACGGCTGCTTTCGTCGTCGATGCACTCCCCGGCTTGGGATGCATGCTTCCAGTTTTTGCAGCGGGATCGGCAACCAGTCTTGGATGGTCGCCGTGGCATTGGCTACGAACTGCTGCAGAGAGGTCAGGCCGATGCGTAAAAAGCTCAGGCCACGTCGCCAGTGGGGTGGGGTTGTCCCGGTTCAGTGGACAGGTCGCCAAGCAGCCTGCCTAACCGAGAATGAACACCATGACCCGACAACCCCGCCGTTTCACTCCTCAGCAAAAAAAAGAGGCCCTCAGACTGGAAGAAATTCGGTCAGAGGTGATGCTGAGGTGATCTTTAACAACAACGCCAGAATCGGTATTGCAAAAATGGATTGTCACTGAGACCTGTTGAGGACCATGATAAACAAGTCAAGTTAAGGCAAATCATTCAGTGCCTCCTCAAACTGGGTAGTCCAGTCCTGATTAGAATTAAGTTTATCGGCGTGCTTCAATTCCATCAGTAGCTTCAGTCCGCGGCGAAGAACTATGCGTCGTTCATGAATCGACAGCTGCGATTCCAGGCTTCCCAACTTGGCGCAAGACACCGCTCTATCCACCTGCCACTGGGTGTTCGTCGGATCGTGCTTGGCCAGGTCTTCAACGATCGCCAGGCCCGCCTGGTAAGCCGCCAGGGCTCCAGGACCATCCCCCTGCGCCAGCCGCGCATCGCCAATTGCGTTGAGGCTCACCGAGAGATCCCGCTGCCATCCAGTGTTGGTTGGATCGCGCTTCGCCAGGTCTTCAGCAATCGCCAGGTCCGCCTGGTAGGCCGCCAGCGCTCCAGGGCCATCCCCCTGCGCCAGCAGCAGGTCGCCCATCTGGTTGTGGCTCACCGAGAGACCTCTCTGCCAATCGGTGTTCGTCTGATCGCGCTTCGCCAGCTCTTCAGCGATCGCCAGGCTCGCCTGATAGGCCGCCAGCGCTCCGAGACCATCACCCTCGGCCAACAGCACATTGCCAATCTTGACGTGGCTCATCGAGAGATCCTGCTGCCACTGGGTGTTCGTCGGATCGCGCTTGGCCAGGTCCTCAGCGAGCACCAGCGCCACCTGGTAGGCCTCGAGCGCCCCTGGCCCAGCCCCCTGCGCCATCAGCCCATCCCCTATCCGGCCGTGGCTCACCAAGAGATCACGCTGCCACAAGGTGTTCGTCGGATCGCGCTTGGCCAAGTCTTCACGAATGGCCAGGCCCGCCTGATAGGCCGCCAGCGCTTCGGGCCCATCCCCCCGCGCTAACCGCCCATCGCCAATCCGCTCATGGCTCACCGAGAGATCCCGCTGCCACTGGGTGTTCGACGGATCGCGCCTCACCAAGTCTTGCGCGATCGCCAGCGC
>JBKCVY010000127.1:0-2343 GCA_046317475.1 Cyanobacteriota bacterium
CCACCACCGCATCCGGCTGGCCCAGCTCCTGGCCGGGCTGGAGCCAGCGCAGGCCCACGCTGGGCTCCGCCTCCAGGGGATCGAGGTCGGAAAAGTTGCTGAGGGAGGGGAGCCGCAGCACCACAATCTCCAGCTCGGCCGACGCCTTGCGACCCCGCCGCTCCAGCAGATCGAGCGAATCCTCCGGGGGAAAAAGCTCCTCCAACCAGGGCATGACGCCCAGCACCGGCAGGCCCGTCTGGGCATGCAGCCAGCGGCGCCCCTCCTCGAACAGCTCCCGGCGGCCCCGAAAGCGATTGATGAGCACCCCCCGGATCAGGGGACGCTCCACGGGCCGCAGCAGGGCCAAGGTGCCCACGACCTGGGCAAAGACCCCACCCCGTTCGATGTCGGCCACCAACAGGCAACGGGCCCGCAAAAATTGGGCCAGGCGCAGGTTGGTGAGGTCCCGGGCCTGGAGGTTGACCTCCACCGGGCTGCCGGCCCCCTCCAACACGAGGCGGCCCTCTGGATGGCGGATTTCCAGCTGCCGCAGTCCGGCACGGATGGCGGCCCAGCCGGGGCGAAACCAATCGCTGTAATAGTGCTCCGCCTGGCAGTGGCCAACGGACTGGCCGAGGTGGATCACCTCGCTGGTGCTGTCGCCCTGGGGCTTGAGCAGCACGGGGTTCATGGCGCAGCGGGGTTCCAGCCGGGCCGCCCAGGCTTGCAAGGCCTGGGAGTAGGCCATCTCGCCCCCCTCCGGATCCACCCAGGCGTTGGTGCTCATGTTTTGGCCTTTAAAGGGCACGGGATGGTGCCCACGGCGGGCCAACACGCGGCAGAGCGCGGCGGCCATCAGCGACTTGCCGGCTCCGCTGCTCGTGCCCAGAACCATCAGCGGACGGGGGGAACTCACGGGGTGGGAGCGGTGGTGACGCGGTCCGGCTGGAACACCCAGCCGCTGTCCGTGCCCGCCAGGGTGTAGAGGATGGTGCGCCGACCGCCCGTGGGCTTGGCCTGGCTGTCGCCGGGGCGATAAATCGGAAAGCTGCGTTTGAGGCCCGTCTCGCCCACCTCAAAGGCGTCGTGCCCCATGTAGCCCACCGCGAGGGCGCCGCTGAGGTCGGGAAGGGCGATGGGCTCGAGGGTGCGACCGGTTCCAGCGCTCCAGGCCTGCACGCCGCCGTAGCTGCCACTGCCAACGCTGCGCACAATCACCACCAGCTCGGGACGGCCGTCACCGTTGAGGTCTTTGGCCCTGGCGCCAACCACCCTGCCGATCAGCTCCTGTTTGACAGGTCGGTAGGCCTGGCGTCGCTTGCGGGCCCTCACCTGGAGCAACTGGATGGAGCCCTCATCGGTGGCTTTCACCTCAAAGGTCACATCTTGCTGACGCAGGGTGTCCTGGTAAGGAGCCCCCCAGGCCGTCCCAGCAGCCAGCAGAACGGGGAGGAGGAGCAAGGGCAGGGCTGTCATGGGCGTCCCGCGGTCGCCGCAGCCTAGGGATGGACCGTCCATCACGTTTTTCTGGCGGGTGTCGTTACCATAGTGACCATTACATTTCCTGCACCCGTCGATGGCCGTGACTTACCCGCGCAAAATCCTTAACAGAATCGGGCCAAAGGAGGTCATGAGTCAGGTAGTGAAAGAACACAAGGTTCAGGTGATTTTTTTAAACAGTTATCGCTTTAATGAGCAACGCTCCTGCATGGAGCTCACAAGTTTGATGGAAGCTTTAGATGGTGAGCCCAAGGAGCTAGTCCGTGATTTGTCCCATCACATCTGTGATGAGGCCCGCCATGCGGTGTGGCTCACAGATCTACTTGTTGGGTTGGGGGAGGACATCAGTAATCCGAAAAGCGGCTCTTATATTGATGAATTGAACCTCTTGTTTGACAAAAAAGCCGATGCGGTGCAAAAAGAAGATGGGTTGATTGCCGCCTTGGCTTCCATCAATGCCACTGAGAAGCGCGGCTGCCAGACATTTTCCGCCCACATTGCCGCTCTGCGTCAGGCGCCTGCCACCGAAGAAAATGTCAGCATTCGGGAAACCTTGGAAAAGATTTTGCCTGAGGAAGCCGCCCACGTCAGTTGGGGGAGCCGCTGGCTGGGCAAGATCGCCAGCACCAGCCCCGAGCATCGGGCGAGGGTAAATGCGGCGAAACACAAGTACGCCATGATCGAACATGCGGCGTTTGAGGCGGGGATGGACATCACCGCAGGAGCTGAACTGCGCCGGCTGGGCAATTTGATGGAGATCGCCAACACGCTTCCGGCCTGGGAGCGTCCCGGTTACGTCTTGGAGCGCCTGCCCCAAACGCTGCTGGCTCCCAATTTGCAGAAATCCAGGCTGTTCGCCAT
>JBKCVY010000128.1:0-3626 GCA_046317475.1 Cyanobacteriota bacterium
AGCATGCATCCCAAGCCGGGAAATGCATCGACGACGGAAGCAGCCGTGGTTTACACGAATTGATCTTCCTCCAAAGCCTGCGCGGATTCCTCTATCGGCTGTCTCATGACCGTCTTGCATGAGATCTGTCGGTCAGCCAGCCAAAAACCAGATACAGAAGACGGGCTCAAGGGCTGCTCGTTTGAACCATGCATCCCTACCCGCCGCTGATCTTGGCGTTGGTCGGGCGATGGTGGGTTTTGGTGCCTTGGCAAGGGCGTCTAGCTGGCTTGATTTGGGCTTCTGAGCAAAAGCACTTATGGCCAGACTCCCTTGCTTCGATTGATTCAGTACCCAAAGGCTTGTTCTCTCACCGCCGCAATCGGCCAAGCAGTGGACGAGATTTGTATTGAGGCGACTCTACTGGATCGCAATGGGTGAAATTTGCCGATAAACTCTTATTAATAACGCTTTCTCGCTTCGGCAGATCCCATGTCTCGTTGCTTCGATGGTCTGATGGACGTTTCGTCACTGTGACATCTCTCGTTCCGGTATATTGCGGCAAACGGCACTGTTGTTAGCCTGATTTGCTTGTAACTTTGGTCATTAAACCTTCTCTGCTGTAGCCTAGACAGGCTTGAGGATGTGGCCGAGCTGACTCAGGCTGTAGGCGATCACGCTCAGTCCAAAGTCATCGCCGCTGATTCCTCTTCGGTGTGGCTGATGTAGACCTCTGACGTTCTTGATCCACTCGCAAACTCTCTTCCCTTCTCTGCTGGCATCCATCGCAACATGGCCTTTGGGACGGGTTGTGGTACGGCGACAAATAGGTAGGCAACTGCCAATGTAGCTGAAACCGAACCCCACGCCTGGGAGGTCGCCGGTGCGGGCGGTGAAATGGAGGGTGTCGACCATGACCTTGGCGCACCCTGAGTCGGTTTCTGAAAAGCCCGCAAGTGCTGTGGTTGGAGAGTCATCCCCAAGGCAGAACTCAAAACGAAGAGGTGTCACACCCCGCGCCAGCGCACGCTGGTTGCCGATCACCAGGAGCAGATGGAACAATGGTTGGATGGCGATGTCACCATGCGTGCCGCCGAGATTCTTAGACGTCTCATGGCGTTGGCTCCGGCCCAGGGGGTTGACGCGGGACAGCAGGCGTTGCTGGAGCCCCTTGAGCGGTTTGGTAACGGCGAGACGATTGCCGTAGATGATCGAGCGGTTCTCACGCCGTGTGACGCCGTGCTCCAGGGTCACTCTGGCCGCAGCTGCGCCGGTGAAGACTAGAAAAAGCTGGCGACAGGCATCCAGCGGGCCGTGCTGTGGGCCGTTGGCCAGGAGCTGGAGCGGGCGGTCGATCGACAGAGCGCGGCGAGATGCTCCCCTCCACGACCTGGCCGCTCTGGTGGCCCTGCCGGACTGGCTGAGCAGCAGGCGCTGGTTGCGGTGTGGCGCGCGGAGAAGGGCGTCGCCGCAGCCACCTCCGTGACACTTTCTCCCCTACAGATCATTCCTATGTGGGCCAATAGTTTCACGCCTCGCCGCCCACAGGTTGGAGCTGGGCGCCCACCCGGGCCCCGGGCTACAGCAATGTGCGGAAACAAACACAAATCCACGGGGCAGGTAGGCCTGGCTTTAGAACACGCTGTGCCTTTTATTACAAACAATGAGCTTTAAAGATTATTTCGAATCAACAAGGATTGCAGCCGAGGGATCTGACTGTCGTTCATCCCTTGACCGGATTACTGGAATTTCCGGAAATCACTTTATCAACGACTACCCCGTACAAATTGAGATTATTGGACGACGATTCCCCGATAATTATCCGCTCTTGCCTCCCCCAGATCGCTTCCCTACAGACTATTCTGGAGGCTGGTGGGATTTTGGTCATGCTAATCATTACATTAATCTCAACGAACCCGTTCCCTCTTACGGTATTAATTCTCGAGATCTTTTGTATGGTGCGGCTGGAGTAGCCGCAGGTTTTCTCAAAATACCTACGCCCGCAGGACTTGCAATAAGCGTCCTCCATTTCGTAGGGGGAGTTGCAATGACCTTGTCTGATTTTAGCAGGACTGGCTTCGTTGACCTCGGCTCATTGGCAATACCTTAATGAAGCTTCTATCAAAATGTTGATCTGGTGCGTTCTGGGCTAACACAAAATCTGGTTTCTGGAGCATCTTGGTACCGATCAACGTATGAATATGGCGACCTGGAAGTCCCCACTGCTGCGTCCACGCGCTCGCGATGGTCGACCCGTTTGTGGGCTCCTTGTCGCCTGCCTGTTTCGCCAGGATGCTTTCGGGCAGAGGCGACACAACCGCCTCTTAGAGCCCGTCGCGCATCGCTCTCCCAGTGCCTCACCACAGAAGCTCATCATTCCGCCCAGTTCATAGTGAAAGCAATGGATCTGGGCGATAGAATTAATTACCAAAAGGCTTGAAATCCATAGGTCCTGGAAGAAGGTACTGGCCCCTCTTCTGCAGGCTTTGTCCAGTCAATTGTTGTCCGCTGACCACCAAGGGTATTCACTGTTCGATTTGGTGGATGCGCTCGATCTCTCGGCGATCGTGATCCCAACCTAGAGCATGAATCCCCACGGGGAAAAGGGGTTTGACCCCCAACTAACGACCTTGCTACTCCTTTGTGCGTACTGCCCGGGTATCGTCTCTCCCGCAGAATCGAGCAAGCCCGCTACGAGGATCTGTCCTTCCCGGAGCTCACCGCCAAGCAGCAGCCGGACTGGAGCCGCATGAGTGAGTTCCGCCGGCGCAACCTGGATGCCCCGTGCCAGCTGTTTGCGCAGAACCTCCGGCTCCGCCAGGAAGACGGCATGGTGAGCCTGGGCCATGTGGCCCTGGATGGCACCCAGGAGCAGGCCAATGCCTCCAAGCACAAAGCGATGAGCCCGCAACGGCGGATCCGGACCGGGAGATTGTTGATGGCTGGGCCGAGAAGCTGGGCCTCTCCTGGTTTGACTCGGTCTGAGCGTGGTTGGCCGTACGGTCCAAGGCGCGCAGAATTGATTTGCGGTGGTATCCGGTGAGAACCACCAGCTCGTCGACCAGGGTTTCCTTCCCCGCGGCACTCAGGCCCCCGTGGCGCAGGCGGGCCGCTTGCCCCTTTCGCGCCTTGTCAGATCAAGCGGCGGCAGGGGCCATCACAGAACCATCTTGGCTGATGCAACAGAGGACTCGGGCACAGTTTCTAAGATGCAATGCGGGTCCAAAAGCGGATGTCGCTTGACAGCTGAGCGCTGAGCCGCCTCAGAAGCGTGAGCCCTGCGTCTGCAGAAAGGCCAGTTCCTCCGCACTCGACACCCGTGCCAGGAGCACGTTGCGATGGGGAAAGCGGCCAAAGCGGGCGATCACATCCCCGTGCCGGCGGGCGAAGTCGGCGGTGCGGGGATCACTGAACCGCTCGAACAACGGCAGCGCGACCTCCTGGACCGCCAGGTCTTCCGCGTGCAGCAGCGGCATCAGCCAGAACTGCCGCCGCGCCTGCTCGGGCTCCCTCTCCAGCCAGCCGCGCTCCAAAGCCTTCAGGCTCAGCGCCAGGGCCTGGAGATCGCCCGCGAAGGCCATGGCGGTGTTGCGCCAGATCTGCCGCGGGAACTGATCGAGAAGCAGGACCAGGGCCAGGCCCCCGGT
>JBKCVY010000129.1:0-2197 GCA_046317475.1 Cyanobacteriota bacterium
GACGCGGTCGGCCGCCGTGCAGCGCGATGTCCCGCTCGTCGTGCCCGACTCCCTTGGGCGCCGGGCCCTCCTGACCCGCCGCGTGCGCATGGTGGTGGTGAATCCGAAGCTGGTGAATCCCGCCAGCATCCGCACCTACGCCGACCTGGCCAAGCCGGCCCTCAAGGGCAAGCTCTGCCTGCGGGATCGCAAGAGCGTCTACAACCAATCGCTGGTGGCGGATCAGCTGATCCTGCGCGGCGAGACGGCCACCCGCGCCTGGGTGCGGGGGATGGTGGCCAACCACAACCCCCGCCAACCCTTCTTCACGGCGGACATCCCCCTGGCGCGGGCGGTGGCCAAGGGGGATTGCGCCGTGGGGGTGGTGAATTCCTATTACGTGGCACGCATGCTCGCTGGCGAGAGCGGCTCCACGGATCAAACCCTGGCACGGCGGTTGCGGGTGATCTTTCCCACCCCGTCCCATGTGAATGTGACCGGGGCCGGGGTGACCCGCGCGTCCAAAAAGGCCGCGGACGCGGCCAAGTTGATCGCGTTCCTGGCCTCCGCCAGCGGGGGGAAAGGCTATGCCGCCGCCAACAACGAATATCCCCTCACCGGATTCGGCGGCAACGCGATCCTCAACCGCTGGGGTCGGTTCCAGGATGACGGAGTGAGCATCCAGGCTATGGGCGCCCGCAATCAAGAGGCCGTCGCCTTGATGCGCGCCAACGGTTGGCAATGACGCCCGGGGGTGCCCCCATCGCCAAGGCCCGGGGGTGCCCCCATCGCCAAGGCCCGGGGGCGGCCCCATCGCCATCGCCCGGGGGGCGACCTCAATCCTCCAACAGGCTCCGCAACATCCAGGCGGTTTTCTCATGCACCTGCAACCGTTGGGTAAGCAGGTCAGCGGTGGGTTGGTCGTTGGCTTCATCCGCCAGCACGAAAGCGGCCCGGATCGTGCGGGCGACGGCCTCATGGCCGCTCACCAGCTCCCGCACCATGGCCAGGGCGGAGGGACTGCCATGGGTTTCGGGGATGGAGGCCAGACTGGCGATCGCCTGACCACCGTAGGGGGCCGGGCAACCCAGGGCGCGAATCCGCTCGGCGATGCCATCCAGGGCGGTCCAGAGCTCGTTGTACTGCTCCATGAACATCAAGTGCAGCGTGTTGAACATCGGGCCCACCACATTCCAGTGGAAGCCATGGGTTTTGCTGTAGAGCACGGTGCTGTCAGCCAACACACGACCCAACGCCTCGGCAATCCGCTCGCGCTGGGCGTCGGGGAGGCCGATGTCGATCGGGGGGGCGGAGGAAGCCATGGCCGGGTCAGGGGGTCTGCCTTCAAGGTATAGATCAGCCATGGCGCGCGGAACGGGGAGGGCCGTGGCATGGTCATCAGCTTCGGGAGTGAGATCAGCGGGGACCTGGCCAGCGGGGAGGCGCGGGAGTGGCTGATCACCAATGGGCTGGGCAGCTATGGCTGCGGCACCGTGGCCGGCTCCCTCACCCGGGCGTACCACGGCCTGTTGGTGGCGGCCCTCGGCGCCCCGGCGGATCCCTGCCAGCGCACGCTCCTGGTCACCGGCCTGGAGGAGGTGGCGGAAGCGGGGCACCGGTCCATCCCCCTCTCCACCCATCGCTGGGCCGGAGGGGTGGTGGCGCCCCAGGGCCACGCCTGGATCGTGTCTTTCGCTTTGGAGGGCAGTGTGCCCACCTGGCGCTGGGCCCTGGGCGACACCCTTCTGGAGAAGCGGCTGTGGATGCGGCCCGGAGAACACACCACCACGGTGCACTACCGCCTGCTGGAGGGCAGCCAGCCCGTGCGGCTGTCGCTCGGCGCCCTGGTCAACGCCCGCTCCCACCACGGCGGCACCACCCACCCGGAGATCACGCTCCAGTCGGTGCCCCACGGGGTGCGACTGGTGCCACGGCTGGCGGGCGTGCCGCCCTTTGTGGTGCTCAGCGATCGGGGAACCACCACGCTGGCCGCCCCGGGGGACTGGTGGAGGGGCTTCAGCCTGCCGGCGGAGGCGGAACGGGGCCTGCCTAGCAGGGATGACCATCTGTTGGCCGCCCGAATCACGGCCCGCCTCAGCGCGGAGGCCCCCACCCTGACGGTGGTGGCCAGCACCGAGCCCCACCCCTCGCTGGACGGGGAACGGGCGCTGGCCGATCGCCGGGTCCATGACGCGGCCCTGCTGGAGCGGTGGCGGGT
>JBKCVY010000130.1:0-4590 GCA_046317475.1 Cyanobacteriota bacterium
GAAGGCTTGGAGTCGGGCGCGGTTGAGGGGGCTGGGATCGAGCTGGACTCGGGCGGAAAGCAGCGCTCCCTGATCAAGGCGCTCAAGGCTTTCTCTCTGGCGTTGATCGTCTTGAGCCGCTCGGTTTCTTTCTCGATCCGCAAGATTTCTTTCTCGATCCGCTCTTCGTCTTTCTCGATTCGCTCTGTATCGCTCCTCACTTGCAAGATGTCGCTCTCGAGCTGCTTCATCCGCAGCTCGTGCTGCATCTTGCGCAGCTCGTAGTCGGGATCCCGTCGCCAGTTGAGCGTCGCGCCCAGGTGGCGCGCTGTGTTGCACGAAATCGACAAGAACGAGCGCCAGCGAGGCAGCGATGCAGGGGATGCTGCCCTACTGGTGGGGGATGGGGATGGCGTGGCCGAAGTGGTTGAGGTGGTCATAGGAGGAGAAGAAGGCAACCAGGGCCAGAGCCGTGCCGCCCAGCGATTGGGTGACGCCAAGGCGATCGAGGCCAGGCCAGGGCCGCCTGGTTGGATCCAATTCTTGCGCGGAAGGCGGCTGCGGGGGCGGGATGGGGATGGAGGGTGGCACGGATCCGGGAGCTGGGGAGGGGGCGAAGGCTCCACTCGGCGTGTTCCACCATCACCCCCTTAATGTCTCAGGCCCCCGATCCATTGCTGTAGAGATCTGTTCTGAAGGATCGGGCTCAGAACGATCAAGGGACTACGGCGATCAAAAGGTAAGCGGCGACATGATATAAAAATTATCGGACCAGGTGTTTCAAGCCTACTGCTAACTTGTCAGCAGTAGGCTTGATGTAGCCATTGCTGCTGTTATCTATTGCCCACAGAATGCCCTCATGGGATTAAAAATATCCCTCTACGCCCCATGCATTGTGCATTGCTTGTGCAGGGATTGCCGCTAGTCTAGAAATCCTCTTATGCCTCTCGTCGGATTGGCTGATGAGGCCAATCGCCATTCCTTGCCGAGGCCGATTTGAATTGATGAATCAATCTGGAATATTTTCTAGATTCAGGTATTTCGGCTCGCCTTTGCCGCGCTCATCCTCGCCCTCACCCTCTCCCTCACTCTCGCCCCCTCTATCTATCTATCTCGTCACCTCCGCCTCCCGCTCCAGCCTCGCGTCATCACTCATCGGCACACCATCCTTTCGGTCCATGGTAGGCCGCGCCCTCGCCTGGGCCTGCTGGACGATTTGCCACGCCTCATGCGGCAAGTGCCGTTCCGTTCCCGGCACGAGGTGGATGTCGCTGCCCTGGGGGTGGGCCAGGGCGTTGAACTGGGGGCGGAGTTGTAGTGGACCTTCACGTGGTCCAGAGACAGGCCGGACAGCGATTCGATACTGGCCTTGGTGCTGTCCGGTCGGCAAGTCCTGTTTTGGTGGGGCTTTGCTTGGATCAGGTCTTCTTCTTCCCCCGGGGCCTGGAAGAGTTGCGCCATTTCGCATTTCGCAGGCGGTTTTTTGTTGCATGGGCGACGGTTTTTTGCGTTTGCCAGGGCCCACAATTGCGCCGAATGTTGTGCTTGGGGGCTGTGATTGGCGAGCCCTTGCTCTTTCATCAGCGCAGCGATTTCTGGCTGGCCATGCGCAGCTGAAACGCGGCCCTGCCTTTGCGTTGTCGCGTTGGTGAGCCGTTTGCCATGGATGCGTTTTCGAGTCGCCTCACCCCAAGGCTGCCTGCGGCGGCTGCGTTCTGCCGCATTGGGAATCCTTGAAAAGCGGAACGTCAGGACCGATTGCCGCCACGGCGGAACGCGCCTGCTCGGCGACATTCAGGCCCAGGCCCTGCCGGCCTGCACCGCAGCCTCGCCAGCAAGGGCAACTCCCGGCTGCCGGTGCCTCCCGCCGTCCAGGGGCCCGCTCATCCACGCTGGCCAGCGGTTGCCCCCAGGTCGAAGCCAGCGGCAAGGCTCTGGTCGTGCCGAATCAGGGCTGCCCACACCCGGGAAGAGCATGCTTGCCAGCCGGGAGCCCCCACCATCGTCCGGTGTGTGGTGAGAGCCGTGGCCTTGCCGCTGTTGTCGAGCCAGCCGCTGTTGGATCCAGCATGATTTGAAGCATGACCCCCACCCCCGCCCAGACCCAGCAGCTCCAACGGGAGATCGCCCGTGGCCAGGTGGTGATGGTGGTGGGCTCGGGCGTGTCGGTGGCGGCCTGCGGCCAGCAGGTGGTGGAGGGGCACCAGGTGGCCACCTGGACTGGGCTGCTGGAGCATGGGGTGGATCGGCTGATCGCGCACGGTGCGGCGGATGGGGATGCGGACCTGCTGCGCGCGCTGATCCGCAGCGGCAAAGTGGATCTGATGATCGGTGCGGCGGAAACGATCACAGCCCGCTTGAAGGCGCGGAGTGAGGGAACCTTCCGCGGTTGGCTGGCGGAATCCATCGGCCAATTAAGACTGGAGGATGCAACGTTGTTGCGGGAGTTGGCCGTCTTTCCGGGATTGCTGGTCACCCTCAATTACGACCATCTGCTGGAGGAGGCGACAGGGCGCCCCGCCATCACCTGGCAGGAGGCCCACGCGGTGCAGGAGGCCCTGCGAGGCGAGCGGGAGGCCATTCTGCATCTGCACGGTGAGTATCAACAACCAGATTCGGTGGTGTTGGGGTTGGCGTCTTACCACAAGGTGAAGGACGACCCCCATGCCAAGGCAGTTCTGCAAACATTCACTCTCGCCAACACGTTGCTTTTCATTGGTTGTGGCGACACGCTATTGGATCCCAATTTCAGGCAATTGATCGCTTGGGGCAGGGAAGCGCTGCAGGCTGTGGAGCCGCGCCATTGGCTGCTCTGTCGCGCCTCCGAGTTGGCAGCCGTTCAAGACAAGCTCGCTGACGCTCCCTGGTTGCGGCCGATGGCCTACGGCAACGACTATGCCGACCTGGGGCCGTTTCTCCGCGAGCTTGTGTCTGCCGGGACCGGGGCCCCCGCGGCCTCGGTCCCTCCCGGACGCCCAGCCCCGATCCCAAGTCTGGATCTGGCCGGCTACCGGCAGGCGATGGCCAAGCACTACGGGCGCCTGAAGCTGGAGGATCTGGACGCCACCAGCAGCGACATGCCTCGGGGGATCCGGGTGACGGAGGTGTTCATCCCCCCCACCGTGCGCGAATGCGCCGAGTTTCTGCCCCGGGCCATGGAGTTGCCGAAGGAGCTTCAACAGCGCCTGCGGGAGCAAGGGGCGCTCGATGGCACGGAGTGGGATGGGGAGGCGCTAGACCGCCTGCGCCGCGCCTATCTGGATCAATCGCCGCGGCCGATGCTAGAGGTGCTGGCGGATCCCTCTCCGCGGAAGCTGGTGGTGCTGGGCGATCCTGGATCCGGCAAATCGCTGCTGCTGCAGTATCTGGTGTTGGCCTGGGCGGAGGCGAGCGACCCGCTCCGCGGCGATGGCCCCTTGCCGCTGCTGATCGAGCTTCGCGACTACGCCAACCGCCGCGCCAAAGGAGAGGTGGACGACCTTCTCGACTATCTGGGGCGGGCCGAAAGCCTGCGCTGGCGGTTGGATCGGCGGGCGCTGGAGTACTGGCTGCGGCACAACCGCACCCAGCTGCTGTTGGATGGCTTGGATGAGGTGTTTGATCCCCAGTTGCGGCAGGAGGTGACGACGGCGATTCACCGCTTCGCCGACGCCTACCCGGCGGCGCGGATCGTGGTGAGTTCGCGCCTCATCGGCTTTCCCCAGGAGCGCTGGCGGCAGGAGGGCTTTCGCCAGTTCATGCTGCAGGAGCTGGATGGGGAGCAAATGGAGGCTTTCCTGCGCCGCTGGCACGTCTGGGCCTATGAGGATCGGAGGAGGGGGGAGCGCAAACGCGCGTCGCTGCTGTGGGCCATCCACCAGTCGGCTGCGATTCAGCAATTGGCGGGCAATCCGCTGCTGCTTACGCTGATGGCGATTCTCAATCGCACCCAGGAGTTGCCGCGGGATCGGGCGGAGCTGTATAGCCAATGCGCCCGCCTGTTGCTGCATCAATGGAAAACGGAACTGGCCTTTGAGGCCACGCCCGAGCTGGCCCAGGCCCAACTGGATGGCAAAGACAAGCTGGGCCTGATGAAGCGGGTGGCCTGGGCCCTGCAGACCGGCACGGGTGGCACCGCCGGGAGCCTGAGCAATCTGATCGAGGAGAATCAGCTGGAGCGCACCTTGAGTGCAGGCCTGCAAGGGATGGGGATGGCAGGCCTGCGGCCCGATCGCGCGGCCCGGGCCCTGATCGAGCAATTGCGGGGTCGCAATTTCATGCTCTGCTTCATGGGCGGCGGCAACTATGCCTTTGTGCACCGCACCTTTCTCGAGTATTTCTGTGCGGAGGCGATCGTGGATCGCTTCCAGGTGGAGCAAACGCTTAGCCTTGATCAGTTGAAAACTGAGATCTTTGGGCACTGGTCAGATCAATCCTGGCATGAGGTGCTGAGGCTTGTGGCTGGCCAGCTGGCGCCCAAATTCATCAGGGAACTTATTGAATGGTTGCTTGAGCAGCCGGATCCGACGCAATCCTGCGGCCACATCGTGCTCGCGGCCCGATGTATTGGTGAAGTGCGTGATCGTTGTGAACTACGGGATGCAGAGTATCATGTCAGGCAAGCAATCAAGC
>JBKCVY010000131.1:0-3485 GCA_046317475.1 Cyanobacteriota bacterium
TCACCCTTGGGAAGGTAAGCCAACTCGCGCAGTGGGTGGACGGCGGGGTCCGTAGTGACACTGGTGGGAAGACGGCCCAAGGCGATGTTGTCGTAGTTCAAACTGTGGCGGTCATAGGCGGCTAGCTCATATTCTTCTGTCATTGATAAGCAGTTCGTAGGACAATATTCCACACAGTTGCCACAAAAAATGCAGACTCCAAAATCAATAGAGTAATTGCGCAACTCTTTTTTCTTTGTAGTTTTGTTCCTAACCCAATCCACCACGGGTAGATTTATAGGACAGACACGCACGCACACCTCACAAGCGATGCATTTGTCGAACTCGTAATGGATCCGTCCCCGATAGCGTTCTGAAGGGATCAGTTTTTCGTAGGGATACTGAATGGTGATAGGCCTGCGCCGTAAATGGTCAAAGGTCACTCCCAAGCCTTGCGTGATGTACTTGGCGGCGTTGACAGCATCCTTGGTGTAATCACCAACTTTTTGCAGGAAGTCGAACATCGGTTGACGCTTGTGGGTATGGAGTCAATCCATAATGCCTGAAAAACCGGTCGGTTGCAGGCCTTACGGAGCCGAGAGGAGATTTAGCCTCCGAAGGCCAATGGAAATGCCAGTTTCAGGGCCGCAGTCACCAATAGGTTGACCAGGGCAATCGGCAGGAGAAATTTCCAGCCCAGATCGAGAAGCTGGTCGATGCGGACACGCGGCACTGTCCAGCGGAGAAGAATGGCAAAGAAAACAAGCAAATACGCCTTCAAAACGGTCATCACGATGCCAACGCTTGCTGTGATGACTTGGACGATGGGAGCGTCGACAGACTGGCCAAGCAGCTGGGCCAACCACTCAACCGGGATTGGAAACCCCCAGCCACCTAAATAGAGAACGGAAACCAGGAGGGCAGAAAGGACAAGGTTGATGTAGCTACCGAGATAGAAGAGAGCAAATTTCATGCCGGCATATTCCGTTTGATATCCGGCAACGAGTTCCTCTTCCGCCTCGGGTAGGTCAAAGGGCAAACGTTCGCATTCGGCCAAGGCGCAAATCCAAAATATCAGAAAGCCCACGGGTTGCCTCCAGATGTTCCAACTCAATATTCCGGCACCCGTTTGTTGATTAACGATATCTACGGTGCTGAGTGAATTGCTCATCATCACAATCGCTAGAACGGCTAAGGCAAGCGGAATTTCATAGCTGATGGATTGGGCTGCGGCCCGCAATCCGCCAAGCAGGGAATATTTATTGTTGCTGGCATACCCACTCATTAGTAGGCCAATAGGCTGTATGCTGCTGAGGGAAATCCATAGGAAAATTCCCACTCCAACGTTGCTAATCAATAAATTTTGGCCGAAGGGAACAACCAACCAAGACAGAATCACCGGGATTAGCACCAATACCGGCCCCAGGGTGAACAGGAGGCCATCGGCCCTCGCCGGGATGACGTCCTCCTTCACCAGGAGCTTCAAGCCATCCGCCAGGGGTTGCAGGACCCCCAATGCCCCCGCGTACTCCGGACCAATGCGTTGCTGCACCGCGGCGGAAATTTTTCGCTCCAACCAGACGTTCACCAACACCCCCACCACCGCGGCCGTTAGCACCAGCAGCATCGGCAAGGGAAGCCAGAGCACGTTGGCCAGACCAGGGCTGAGGCCAAACCCTTCCAGAAGGGCGCGGAAACTCGCTTGAAGATCGAGTCCGGCGGCCACGAACCCAGGATGGACAAGTGGTGACGGCAACATGAAGACAAGCTCCAATTGGCAGGCAACTTAGACGGGCAACCGCGCCATTGGCGTGGAGCGTACTCCCGAGCACCCGTCAGACGGGCAGGGGGCGCAGCTCCAGGGGCAGCCAGGGACGCTCGGGATAACCGGTGTAGATCTGGGTCGGGCGGTAGATGCGATTGGCTCCCAGCTGTTCCCTCCAGTGGGCCAACCAGCCGGCGGTGCGGGCAATGGCAAAAATGGGGGTGAACAAATCCCTGGGGATGCCCAGCTTGCGGTACACAAGACCGGAATAGAAGTCCACGTTTGGAAAGATGCCTTTAGGACCCAGCCGCTCGGCCGCCGCTTTCTCCAAGGCACGGGCCAGGTCGTACATCGGATCATTGCCGAACCGAGTGAACAACTCCTCCGCCAAGCCCTGCAGGATGACGGCCCGGGGGTCTTTGACCCGGTATTCCCTGTGGCCAAACCCCATGATTTTTTGTTTTGCGGCCATGGCTTGCTCCAGCCAAGGCACCACCTGATCCACGCTGCCGATCTGCTCAAGCATGTCCAGCACATCCTCATTGGCTCCCCCATGAAGCGGTCCCGCCAAGGTGCCCACCGCCGAGGCCACAACCGCGTAGGGATCGGTGAGGGTGCTGGCCGTGACCCGGGCGCTGAACGTGCTCGCATTCAGACTGTGCTCGGCGTGGAGGATCAGGCAGGCATCGAAGATCCGGGCCGCGGTGGGGTCGGGCTCCCGTTCGGTGAGCATGTAGAGGAAATTGGCGGCATAGGACAGGTCGTCCCTGGGTTGGATCGGATCCTGACCTTTGCGAATCAGCTGGAACGCCGCCACCATGGTGGGAATCTTGGCGATCAGCCGCACCACGGCGGCCACGATGTATTGCGGATCGTTCAGGGCCCGTCGCGAGTAACAGAGGCCCAAGGAAGCCGCGCTGGCCTGAAGCGCATCCATGGGGTGCCCCGTGGCTGGAAAACACTTCATCATGTCGCGAATGCGGAAACTCACGCGCCGATGCATCTGCACCTGCTGTTCAAATTCCCGCAGTTGGAAGATGGTGGGCAGTTCTCCCCAGATCAGCAGATAGGCCGTTTCCAGGAAACTGCTTTGCCGGGCCAGCTGATCGACCGGGTAACCGCGATAGGTGAGGATTCCCTGGCGGCCATCGATTCGCTCGCGGCGCCCGCGGGGGAAGCGGCGGCGGGTTCGCCCGCCTCGCTCGCGGGGGAGGGGGTTGCAGCGGAGCCGCTGCCAGAGGTCTTTGGCGCCATGGCCGCGCTGTCTGAATTGAATTGAACCTACGTGTCGGGGCCTGCCGCTCAACGTAGCCCTGGCTGCCACTTGACCCCTCCGGGGCGGTCTAAACCGCGCCCAGCACCTTGGGGGAGAGCAGGAGCCGCAGCTGGCCCGGGTGGCTGCTGGATGGGCTCGGGGAGGTTCCCGGCCAGGCCAGCACAGCGATCCCGGCCTTTTTGAGCTCCACCGCGCCGGGGGGGGCCCCGATCAGTCGGCTGGCCAGCAGGCCGAGATCGGGCTCATGGCCCACCAGGATCAGTTTGGGCGCGACGGCGGCGTCCCGCTCCAGGGTCCACCAATGGTGGATCAAAGGCCAGGGATCTCCGCCGGGGGCGAGGGCCTCGTCGCAGATGAGGGCGGGGGCCAGGCCCGCCTCGATGGCGACCTCCGCCGTTTGCCGTGCGCGCACCAGGGGGCTGGTGATCAGGGCGGGTGCCTGCAGGCCGAGCTGGCACGCCCGCT
>JBKCVY010000132.1:0-10329 GCA_046317475.1 Cyanobacteriota bacterium
TTGCAGATCCTGGCGGACCGTCTCCAACATCCCTGGCTGAAGCACGCCCTGGCGGCCATCGCGGCCCTCCGATTCGAGGCACGCAGTGCGGTGCTCCTCAGGCTTCCCCCGGAGGCGGCAGCCCTGTGGCAGGTTCTGCCGTTCCGCGTGCTTGGCTTTGATGCTTCCGCTCAACAACGCTGGGGACTGTGGCGGGTGTCCTGGCAGCCGTTGGTGGACGGCAGCTGCGCGGTTGTGGCCCACTCCAGCGCCACCTTCGCCGCCGAGCATCTGGGAGTGTACGGTTCTCGATCGGCCATGGCGCGCCAGCTGGGCCTTCTGCCCCCGCCGGAGCAGGAAGCCCAGGTGATCGCCGCGCTGGTCGCCAACCTGGATGAGGTAATGGGCCTCTGGTTACCCCAGGACACCTCCCCCCTGGGTGAGCGGCAACTCATGCGGTGGGGCGCCGCCTTCCCCATCGCGCCGGGCCTCCCGGGGGATCTGGCCTGGAATGGGGAGCTAGGGCTTGGCTTCTGCGGGGATTTCATGGAGGGTCCAGGCTTTGGACGGGTGGAGGGTGCCCTGAGGAGCGCGGAGCATCTGGCCTCCCTGCTCCTCCCCAAACACCCTTAGCCAGAACCGCCCTTCCCTCGCTGCCCACTGCCGCTGGCTCAAACCACCAACACGGACGCCTGTTGGCCGGCGTCGTCCAGGTACCGGTCTGAATCGCCCGGGGCCTCGCCGCCGGGAATTTGGGCGGCCATCTTCTCCAGCCACTCCATCAGATCCTCCAACTGCTTCTCCATTGGCAACGCGCCCAAACCACGCGCCACAACCTTGGCGGTGCCGGCGGCTCCGGCTTGAAACACAAGGCGACCTTGCAGGTGGGCTGGCAATCCCTGGCGAAGCCGACGAAAGGCGGGTTCTTCCATGGGTGTCTCGAGCAGGATGTTGGGCTTTTCCGGCCGAATACGTGAAAAACCGCAACGCTTGGCCAACAACTTCAGCTCCAGCAAGCGCAACAAACTGTGCACAGGCCCTGGGATGGGCCCATATCGATCGGCCCAGGCGGCCGCCAACTCAAGCAGCGCCGCTTTGGACTGACACTCGGCGGCCGCCCGATAGGCCGCCATCTTCTCTTCATTCTCACTGATCCATTCAGCAGGAATAAATGCCGTAACCTGAAGATCAATCTGGGTATCGTCAACCGTGGGAATATCTTGACCTTGAATTTCAGCCAGACATTCCTGCAGCATTTCCATATAAAGATCGAAGCCGATGCTTTCCATCTGACCACTCTGCTCAACGCCCAGTAGATTGCCGACCCCACGAATCTCCATATCACGCATGGCCAGTTGATAGCCCGATCCGAGTTGGGCAAATTCTTGGATGGCTCGTAAACGCTGACGTGCCGCATCACTCAGGGACGTTTGTCCTGGATAAAACAGCCAGGCATGGGCCTGGACACCGCTGCGCCCCACACGGCCACGAAGCTGATACAACTGGGCAAGACCAAATCTTTGGGAGTCCTCGACAAGAATTGTGTTCACCCTTGGGATATCGAGCCCACTTTCGATAATTGTGGTGCAAAGCATCACATCGGCCTCACCGCTATTGAAAGCCACCATGGCACTTTCCAGTTCACCTTCAGGCATCTGACCATGGGCAACAAGTAAACGCAAGCCCGGCAGCATTTGACGTAAGCGTTCCGCCCCCTCTTCGATTCCCTCCACACGAGGAACAACATAAAAGACCTGTCCTCCACGGTCCAATTCTTGACGAATTGCGCTGCGTACCGCCTCCTCATCAAAGACAGCGAGATGGGTGCGAATCGGACGACGCAGTGGAGGTGGAGTGGTGATCAGACTCATCTCTCGCACACCTGAAAGGCTCATGTAAAGGGTGCGTGGAATTGGCGTGGCACTAAGGGTGAGCACATCCACATCCTTACGAAGGGCCTTAATCTTTTCCTTCTGTTGAACACCAAAACGCTGCTCCTCATCAACCACTAACAAACCAAGATTCTTGAAGACCGTGCGTTTTCCCAGAAGTTGATGGGTCCCCACAACAACATCTACCTGGCCCGCTGCCAATCCTTCAAGGATTGAGTTCCTCTCATTGGCAGTGCGGAAGCGATTGAGAAGCATCACCTTTAAAGGATAGGGGGCATAGCGTTCACTCAGGGTGCGCCAGTGCTGCTGGGCCAAGACGGTGGTTGGTGCCAGCATGGCCACCTGCTTTCCCGACGTTACAGCCTTAAAAATGGCACGAATTGCCACCTCGGTTTTACCAAATCCCACATCGCCACAGACCAAACGATCCATGGGTTCTGGGCGCTCCATATCACGCTTTACATCGGTGATTGCCTTGAGTTGATCCGGTGTTGGATCATAGGGAAAAGAATCTTCTAATTCCTGTTGCCAAGGCCCATCAGACGGAAAGGCAAAGCCCTGAATCTGATGCCGCTCCGCATATAACTTGACCAGGTCCATCGCCACCTTACGGATGGATTTAGCTGCCCGTTCTTTGGTGCGCAGCCAAGCGGTCCCACCCATGCGGTTCAATTCTGGAGCGCCCTCTCCCGTTGCCCGATAGCGACCCAGGCTGCCCAGCTGATCGGCGGCCACGCGCAGCAAGCCATCGGCGTACTGGACCACTAGGTAATCCCGGGCCTCACCGCCCATGACCAGTTTTTCGAGTTTCAGAAAGCGACCGATGCCATGGTTGCGGTGCACGACAAAATCTCCCGGCACCATGCGGTTGGGATCCACCGTGCGGCTGGCCGCCCGGCGGCGGCGGCGCACAAATCCGGTCGCGGCCAGGCTGTGCTGGCCGAAGAATTCCCGGTCCGTCACCAAGACCAACCGCCAGGCAGGGAGTTGGACACCTTCCAGCTCGGCAGTACCACGGCTTTTCAGAGCAACGGGCGTGTGCTGAGACACCAGCCGCTCAATGGCCTGGACGTCTCCGGGATTGGGGACAAAGCGGGCAACGCAGTCATGCTCCTCCAGCAGGGCCACGGCCCGGGTGGGTTGGGCCGAGACCAGCCAAACCTGTTGCTGGTCGCGCAGGTAGCCCCGCAGCTGTTCGGCCAGCCGGCCAAAGGCATTGGGATGGGCTGGCACGGGGCGGGCCGCCAAATCAACACGGGTGGCCGCGTCAGCCCGCTCCAAGAGTACCGCCAGACCAAACCCCGCAAACGCCTCTAGCTGATCCAGCGCCTCCCGGGGGGGGACATGCAACCCGGCGGGAACGGTCAGCGCGTCGGTCGCCGAAGCGCCTTGGGCGAGCTCTTGACAAATCTCCTGATGGTGATCTTCCGCATGGTCAAACCATTGTTGGCCGTGGGCCAGACAGTGCCGTCGCTCGTCCACGGCAATGACCGTGTCCGCGGGGAGATAGGCCAAAAGGCTGGCCGGCTGGCTCCATGCCAGCCCCAGCAACCGCCGCAATCCGTCCGGCGTCCCGCCATCCAACAGACTGGCACAACCAGACTCTCCCAGCAGGGATTCCAGTCCTGGAGGCAGCGACTGCCGCAAGGCCTCGGCCACGAGGGGCGTGAAGCTGGTGGGGGTTAACAGAATCTGTTCAATCCCATCCAGCGACCGTTGGCTGGCGGGGTCAAATTCTCTGAGCTTCTCTAGCTCATCACCAAAGAATTCAAGTCGCACCGGTAACTCTGCGCTAACCGGATACACATCCAAAATATCTCCACGTCGACTCCAGGTGCCCTCCTGTTCTATCGAAGCGACGCGCTCATAGCCAAGGCTGGCCAGGGATTCAGAAAGATCTTCAAGGGAAATCCGCTCGCCGCGCTTGAGCATGCGACAACGGGCGGCAAACACGTCCTTTGGCGGGAGATGGGGTTGCAGGGCGCGTTCCGTGGCGACAACAGCTTTCGATCCGGGCTGGAGGAGCTCACTGAGAACTTGCAACTGACCCCAAGTGATTTCGCTCGTGGGATCCTGCGGCTCATAGGGGGAACCCTCGCTGGTGGGATACAGCAGGCAGCTCCACCCCATGAGATCCAGCAGGGCCGCCCACCGTCCCGCCTCCTCCAAGGTGGGGACCACAACCAGAAGGGGGGCCACCGACCTCTGGGCCAGGGCGCTGGTAACAAGGGCCCTGGACACCCGACCGCCTCCCCTGAGCAGCAAGCGGTGCTCCCGCTGGGTTCGCGCCAAAAGCTCGGGGGTGAGGGGCGCCTGGCACAACTGGCGGACCAAGGCGGAAAGGGGCATGGCCTCAAGGAATCAATGGGTTGATCTTCGCAAGCATCAGCCAGCCATCGCGCAACCCCCATCCGTGGCCAGGCATGAGGATGGACAACAATCCGCACATTGGCCTGGAAGCAACAGGTAAAATCTGCTAAGATATGATTATGATTCATCACCATAATGCGTCTCTATCGATGCCCAGCCTGTGATTGCTTACCTGTTCGCTACAAGAAAAAGCCAAAAGATCGTCCCCATTGCGTACGGTGTGGAAGACTTCTAATCAAACAGTCTAGGATCCCCAAAGGCTATCGCTGGGGCGTGGGCCTGGCTGCCTGTGGAGCAACCATGCTTTTTGTTCCACACGTGTTGGAATCCTTGGGCGAAAGGCATGGCGAAAATGCCATCATCATGGGATTAACTGGTCGCCTGGCCCCAGAAGAGGCGATGGAGCGGATGGTGGAATCGGTCGATCCCAATGATCTTTTGGCTAAACTTGAAGAAGCAGATTTGCAATGGCAACCACAGGAAGAACTGTTACCCAATGGCTCAATTCGCTATGTCTACAAGCGTCGTGCTGGCGAGCCAGATCTAAGTGTTGAAGAATTGCGATCCATGGTTGATTCACCCCCGTCCTTCGATGAAGAACGTATTCAAATTCTTTCATTGATATCTACGTTGCGCCAAAAAGGTGTGCGCGTTCTTCTTACGCCAACAATCAAAAAGGGTGCCGCCGCCGAGTGGGATCATCGCCGCGGGGTGTTGCGCATCCAACCGGACATGACGGACAAGGGATCCCTGGACTTTTTGCGCGTCCTCAACCACGAGGCGATTCACGTGGCCCAAAGCTGCAAAGGAGGTTCCATTCGGGCCAAGCCCAAAGCCCTGGGGATAAAAATCAATCATCCAGAGAAGCTGGAATCCATACTAAAAGATCCAGTTTATCTCAATTCCTCAAGCTGGGAAAAAGGCCTAGAATTTGAAGCCTATCAAACTCAAAATAATCGGGATAAAGCCAAGAAATTAGTTGAGGACTTATGCAATACTGTATAATAGACTGCGATGGACATCCAGTTGCTTAATTTGAGTGGATGTGACGAATTAAATCAACACACTTACAGGAATAACCCCACTCATTGTCATACCACGAAACAAGCTTCATGAAGGTATCCGTCAGGGCAATTCCAGCTCCAGCATCGAAAATAGACGTACACGATTCACCCAGAAAATCTGTGGAGACAACATCATCTTCGGTATAACCCAAAATTCCCAATAATTCGCCTTCGGAAGCTGCCTTCATCGCTTGCTTGATGTCCTCGTAGGAAGCGGGCCGTTCCAGGTTAACCGTAAGATCCACCACGGAAACATTAGGCGTGGGCACCCGGAACGCCATGCCCGTGAGTTTGCCATTCAAATCAGGAATGACCTTGCCTACCGCTTTGGCGGCACCGGTGGAGGAGGGGATGATGTTTTGCGACGCGCCCCGTCCACCGCGCCAATCTTTGACAGAAGGACCATCCACCGTTTTTTGCGTTGCCGTCGTGGCGTGGACGGTGGTCATCAAACCATTCGCAATACCAAAACGCTCATGCACGACTTTGGCCATGGGGGCGAGACAATTGGTGGTGCAGGAGGCATTGGATACAATGTCCTGACCAGAATAGGTGGCATGATTAACACCCATCACAAACATCGGTGTGTCGTCTTTTGAGGGTGCGGAAAGAACGACTTTTCGAGCTCCAGATGTAATGTGCTTACGCGCCAGTGCATCCGTTAGAAAGAATCCCGTGGATTCCAAAACCGTATCCACGCCAAGATCACCCCAGCGCAGCTGTTCCGGGTCCCGCTCCGCCGTGATGCGAATCGATTGACCATTCACCACAAGGGCGCCATCACGTACCTCCACATGGCCACCGAATCGACCGTGGGTCGAATCATACCGAAGCATATATGCAATATAATCCACGTCGATCAAATCATTGATGGCGACAACTTCCACATCGGCAACCTCACAGGCGCGACGAAAGACCAAACGACCAATCCGGCCGAATCCATTGATGCCGATACGAATGGTCATGGGGTGAAGGTCTCAAGCCGGTCTTTTTCCATCTTACGCAAACGCTGGGCCTAGGCAACAGTCCGCGTCTGCAGGGGGGCTGGCAGGGCGAGAAGTTCACTTTCCAGCATCAGGTTAAAGGCCAGCAGCTGTGTATCACTCAAGCGCTGGCGGCTAGTCACGGAAAAGTGATCCTCCAGACTTTGGCGGGCTTGATCCCTCGTCCAGCCCAGGCGATCCAGGAGGGAGTCGCATTGAGACAACAAGTCGGAGCGGAGCATCGGCAGGGGGGCGCTTTCCGGTCGGCTGCCCGCTGGCAGGGACTCCAGGGCTCGACGCAGGAGCTGCAAATCGGCGTAACGGGTCAGGCGGCTGCGGCTGGGTTGGCCAAAGAGCCGCTGCATGAACACCCGCTCCTCCTCCCGACTCCAGCCAAGCTGACGCAGGAGCCCGTCCAGGCGAGACAGATCGGCACTCCAATCCTCCGGATCAACGGGCGGCTCGAACGCCTCTTCAATCCTCTGCGGAGGGGAAACCGCTCGGACCGGCCGCTCCTCAAGGGCCAGGGTGGCAGCGCCGCTCGCTTCCCCCCCCGGATCGCTATTGACGGTGGGCTGTGTTAGGCCTACGGACGGGGATGGGTTGGCGGCATGGCCCTCAGCGGAGGGGGCGTTGGTGGGCGGGGAGGGGACGGCCGGCTGGCCGGAGGTCCCCCCGTTGCTGGGGCGCAGACGCCGACACAGTCGATCCACGGCCCGGTCTTCCGCCAATTCGGCGCTCTCCGCCTCACCGAGGGCGGATCCCAGGAACCGCTCCCCCTCCAGGGCGTCCACCTGTACGACCCGTTGCTGGGAGTCAGCATGCACAAGCCGAACCCGGAATTCCATGGAGACGCAGGCTGGAGCCAGGGCAGATGCTTTTCTAGGATGGAGGCGGTCCGCTCCATCGGCGAGCGATCGCTCTGCCCGATTGTTGAGGTCAGTCCATTGCTGGAAGCGGAAACCGTTCCCTCTCTTTCTCCCTTACTGCTCGGGGCGGATCAATGGCACGAGTTTTTGTTGCTTTTGCCACTGTTGGTCGCCCTAGAGGCTATCCTTTCCGCAGATAATGCGATCGCTCTTGCGGCAATTTCTCGACGCCTACACAATCAAAAACTACAACAGAAAGCCCTAAACATTGGCCTACTTCTGGCTTTAATCTTGAGATTGTTGTTGATTGCGGTTGCCCGCTGGGTGCTTGACTTTTGGCCACTTCAACTTGGGGCTTCTATCTATTTATTGTGGCTGAGTGGCAAACAATTGCTGACACTCTTTTCCGCAGGATCAGCGGAGGCCAATCAGCAGACTGAACAAGAGTTGGTGCAAAGAACTGGTGACCCAACATCACAAGGTCACCCAATCGCAAGCGCGATTGGTCCAAGCTTGGGCAGTGTTGTTTTGACACTGGCCATCACCGACTTGGCCTTCTCGCTGGACAGCATTGCCGCCGCGGTGGCCGTCACCGATCGCTTGTACATTGTGATGACGGGCGGGGTGATCGGGGTGTTGACCTTGCGTCTGACCGCTGGCCTGTTCACCCGATGGCTTGAGATTTTTCCAAATCTTGAAACCGCTGGATACATCGCCGTCGGCTTGGTCGGTTTGCGCCTGTTGGTTCGTTTGGGATTGCCAGCCATCACGCCTCCCGAATGGTTGCTGCTGGTTTCCGTTGCCATGCTGCTGTTGTGGGGATTCTCCGTGCGCCAGCAACCAGAACAGCCAACGCCTCCCTCCAAGGAGGCTGAGGCCAACGTCTAGGGCAAGCGCATGCAGGTGGAACTGCGATTGAGCGGCAGCGACCGATTGCTTGGCAATGTCGAGATGGGGGAGTGGTCGTCCATTCCCCAACCAGGGCGCTGGATCATGCTTCAATCAAAAGAGTGGTTTGTGGTGCAACGACGACATCGCTACCGCTACTGGCATGGACGCTACCAGCTCAGTTCAGTGATTTTGGAGGTGAAACAACAGAGCAGACCGCAGGATGCTGAATGGTGGAATGGCCAGTGGGTGATTGGCAATCCAAGTTGTCATTTCAATGCCCGCAGTCCGCTGCTGCGTTGTGCCGTTCTCCCCGAGGGCCCTTGCGAATGCTGCAGCCATTTCAGGAAGCGGTAACAGCCAGCGCAAAGGAAGGCGAAGAGCGTGAAATAGTATTTACATTCGTAATGGAGTCAATGGTCCATGATCCCTCCCACCCGCAACAACTCACCCGTGTCCACATGGGTTGTGGCCTGACCTATCTGGAAGGCTGGATCAATTGCGATGGGGGGCCCTCCGCGCGGGCCTATGCAAAGCTCCCTAAACCCTTGCGATCCCTGATCAAGCGATCAGGGCTGTTGGGAACGGACTCGCAAACCTTTTGGAAGTTTCTCGACACGCACCCAATTGTTTATGCCAATGCGCGAAGGCAGTGGCCATTTCACAGCAACAGCGTAGACACAATATATTCTTCGCACATGATCGATTGCTTGACGCCTGAACAAATCAGTGAATTTTTCAGTCAAGCCTATCGCGTCCTTAAGCCAGGAGGTGAGCTCCGATTGGCAGGGATTGACATGGACAGAGTCATTCAAAACTATCTTGATTCTCAGGATGCCCCAACCTTCGTAAGGATGATTTCCTATCCAGATCCAAAGAAGGAACATTTGCTCAAACGGATCAAGCAAGCATTTTTCCCTCCCACAATCTATCTGGCTAATCTAAACTTCAACATGTACAACATCCTGCTCCAGCAGGCGGGATTTGAAAATATTGTCAAACTATCGCCTGGCGAAACACGACTCAAGCACTATCAACCCATCAATCTTTGGCAACGCCAAGGGGAATCCATCTATGTCGAGGCCAGCAAGCCGGGCCGTGGTTAAGGGGATCAAGCCAACCAGGCCCTCCGTTGCCAAAACCCTAAGTATCCATACTCAAAACAGGTCAACTGTTGGTTTGGCTACCGGCGCCAGCCCAGCCCCCCTCCTTGTGTGAGTCATGCGGATCTGTCGCCACGTCACCCCTGACGGCCAAGCCCATGACTGCCCTTTCCCCCAGTGCCACCGCTCCCCGAGCCTCCGGTTCGCCGGGGACACCACGAAAAGTCTCGCAACACCCGTCCATGACGCCGAATCAGCCCTCCCCTGAAGGGCCGCTCGACCCTCCCAGCGCCTTCGCCGCCATTGCCCTAGCCGCCGTGTCTTGGGACGGCGTCCTGAGCATGGCGGGGTCACGCGCCTTGCGCCACGCCCTGGATTACCGCCACCCATACCGGGAGTATGGCGATGCGGGGATGGTCCAGTTGATGGATCGGCTCCTGCGCGACCTGCGCCAGAAGGGTGCCCAGCATCTGATGGTGGAAGCCGCTGAGGCGCTCAGTCCCGCCCAACGCGCCACCGCCTATGCGGTGGCGGCTGAAATCATGCGGTCCGATGGCCCCCTCGAGGCCGATGAGCGCAACATTCTTGGCAATCTGGCCACGACCCTTGGCCTCTCTCCCAACGAAACGGAGACCGTGCTCACGGTGATGGATCTCCTGCACGCCAACGTCATCCAGGCCTGATCCTGCGGACATTGGGCGTTGGCGAGACTGACGCTGGTGGTGCGCCATGATCAGGGGTGCCGTTGCCCCGGACCATGACCACCACCAATCCCCGCGTGTTTTTCGATATCAGCATTGACGGACAACCCGCAGGGCGGATGTGCTTTGAACTGTTCGCAGATGCCGTGCCAGAGACCGCCGAAAATTTTCGTGCCCTTTGCACCGGCGAAAAGGGTTTGGGAAGCAGTGGCAAACCCCTCAGCTACAAGGGCTCAGCATTTCATCGCATCATTCCCAACTTCATGTGCCAAGGTGGTGATTTCACCGCTGGCAATGGCACCGGTGGTGAATCGATTTATGGCAAAAAGTTCAAGGATGAAAATTTTAAGCTCAACCACACCCAGGCCGGGTTGCTGAGCATGGCCAACGCGGGACCAAACACGAATGGTTCGCAATTTTTCATCACCACCACCACCACCCCCTGGCTTGACGGAAAGCATGTGGTTTTTGGGACGCTGC
>JBKCVY010000133.1:0-3446 GCA_046317475.1 Cyanobacteriota bacterium
TATCAAGCCACGGCGGCAGCCCTCGGCCGCGACCTGACCGTGCCAGGCGTGGTGCAAACCATCGTGCTCAGCCGTGCTGGCGGACGAACGGGCATGCCGGAACGGGAATCTCTGGCCCGTCTGGCCGCCCTGCGCGCCTCCCTCTGCCTGTACCTCAGCGCCCGCCATGTGGAGGAGGTGCAGGAGGAACTGCTCGCCCATTACCCGGCAGACACGCCGGTGGCCATTGGCTATCGGGTGAGCTGGCCCGATCAATGGCTCCGCCTGGTCCCCCTTTCCCAGATGGCGGCCACCAGTCGGGAGCGGGGGTTGATCCGCACCACCCTCTACATCGTCAGTCCCGCCCTGGCGGGAGCGGGGCCGGCCCGTTCCATGCTCTACTCTGCCGGCCACACCCATTTGTTTCGCGGTGGGGCCTGACCCATCCATGGCCAGCTCGGCACACGGCCCCAGCGGTCCTTCCTCGGCCAAGCCCGCGGCTGGTGAGGACCTTCCCGGCCTGCGCTGCCTGGATCAGGCGCTCTTCGACGCGGTGTCCGCGGAGGCGCGCCTCTCCCCTCGCCTGCGACGAAACCACAACCTGCACGAGGAGCCCGAGCTTGTGCAGCGCTTCCTCAATGTGATGCAACCCGGCACCTACGTGCGCCCCCATCGCCATTTGCGGGACACCCCAGGGGCGGGCTTCGAGTGCTTCGTGGTGCTGCAGGGGGCCATGGGCTTGCTGTTGCTCACGGACCAGGGGGTGGAGCGCCAGCGGTTGCGCCTCGACGCGGCGGGACCGCTGCGGGGGGTTCAACTGCCGGAGGGCGTGTTCCACACCCTTGTGGCCCTGGCACCGGACACGGTGATGCTGGAAATCAAGCAGGGCCCCTACCAACCCGCCAGCGACAAGGATTTCCTGGCCCCCTTCCCCCTGGAGGGCACCCCTGGGGCCCAGGCGCAGGAGTGGCAGTGGCGGCAGCGCTTCCTCTCAGCGGCCTGAAAACCGTTCGGCGAGCACGGCGCGACGGCAGAAGCCGCACATGCCCCACAGCGCCATCTCACCCGTGGGGGCGGGTCGCCGGCAGGACGGACAGTCCGAGAGACCATGGACATCCACCCGGCTCGGATGCCGCGCCCACACATCCGCTTCCATCTCCCCCGCCGCGGGCGGCAGGGGGGTGCCGTGGTGTTGCCGCACGCGCACATCCCGCACCGGAAACCCCGCGCCCTTGAGGGTCCCCAAGAGCTGATGCCGGGTGTAAAGCAGACCCTGCAGCCAGGGGCCCGGGGCCGCCCCCACCGTCAGCACCCCACCCACCAGCGAGAGGGGGCGACAGTGGGGGGCCAGTTGGGGGCCCGCCAGGCGGGGCCAGGCCTCCCAGAGGGCCGCCAAGTTCCCCTCCCGCTGCCAGTCGCGCCGCAACTCGGCCAGGCAGTCGCCAATGGGTTTGGCCGCGGCCCTGGCGGGGGGGAGCAGCAGGGACACATTTCCCACCACGCGCTTTTCCAATGCGGGGACTACGGAGTCTCGCGACCGGCCAGGGGAGGAACGACGGCGCCCGCGCGGAGAAATCGGTGGGGAGCTGTCCTTCATCCAGCCAGGCTAGCCAGACCCCGCCAAGGCCCCCAGCGGCGTACGGCAACCCCCAGCGTTGGATTGGCCTGTGGGCGATACCTTCAGTAGGGTTACTTCTATTGTTGCCCCGCCCCATGGGCTTTTTTGATCGGCTCAGCCGCCTTCTTCGCGCCAACCTCAACGATCTCGTTAGCAAGGCGGAGGATCCCGCCAAGATCCTGGATCAGTCCCTGGCCGACATGCAGGGCGACCTGGTGAAGCTCCGCCAGGCCGTCGCCACGGCCATCGCCAGCCAGCGTCGCCTGCAAAATCAAGCCGAACAGGCCGATACCCAGGCCAAGGCCTGGTACCAACGGGCGGAAACGGCCCTCAAAAAAGGGGAGGAGGCCCTTGCCCGGGAGGCGCTTTCACGCCGCAAGACCTATCAAGACACGGCAACGGCCCTGAGCAACCAGGTGAACAGCCAGTCCGGGCAGGTGGAAACCCTCAAGAAAAGCCTCACGGCGCTTGAGGCCAAAATCGCCGAGGCAAAAACGAAGAAAGACATGCTCAAGGCCCGTGCCCAAGCGGCCCAGGCCCAAGAGCAGATCCAAACCGCCGTCAGCAAGCTGGGCACCAACAACGCCATGGCGGCGTTTGAGCAGATGGAAGAGAAGGTGATTGGCCTGGAGGCCCGCAGCCAGGCGGCCGCCGAGTTGGCGGGAGCCGATCTCGAAAGCCAGTTCGCCGCCCTGGAGGGCAGTGACGTGGACGAAGAGCTGGCCGATCTGAAACAGCGGATGGAAGGCGGAGCCAATCCCATCCAACTGCCCACCCCCAACGGGCCCGTCCCCCAGCTCGAGCCGGTGAAGGCCGCCGAGGTGGATGCGGAGCTGAGGGAGTTGAAGCGCTCGATCGACAAGCTCTGAGCGGAACCCGGATCCGAAATCCGCTCCATACAATCAGCCCAGTACCGATCCGATCCCGTGGCCGATTCCCCATCCCCTTCCGCCAGCGCCGTCGTTGACCTGACGGATGCCAGCGTGGCCGCGGGAGCCCTTGGCCACGGCGACCTGCTCCTCCTGGACGTTTGGGCCCGATGGTGCGGTCCCTGCCGCCTGATGGGGCCGTTGATGGAGTGGGCGGCCGCCACCTATGGAGACAAGCTGCGTGTGGCCAAACTGGAAGCCGACCCCAATCCGCTCACCGTGGAGCGTCTGGGGGTGCAGGGCCTGCCCACGTTGATCCTCTTCCGCGGCGGCGAGGAGGTGGCCCGTCACGAGGGAGCCATTCCCCAGGTCCAGCTCAAAGCCTTTGTCGACGACCATCTTTGAGCCCCGGCATGCCCATGTCCGAGAGGGTGGCCAACCTCGGCAGTGGGGTGTTCGCCCGCAATGATCGCCGCAAGGCGGCCTACATCCAAGCCCAAGGGCTCCAGCCCCATGGGGGTGCCCCCTCCCTGATCGACCTTTCGCTGGGCTCCACCGACCTGGCGCCCCCCCCCGTGGCAATCGCGGCCATGGCGGAGGCCCTCCACTCCCCCGCCAGCGCCTCCTATTGCCTCCATGCCGCCACCCGGCCGTTTCGCGAGGCGGCGGCCGCCTGGGTGATGCGTCGCTTCTCGGTGGCCGTGGACCCGGATCTGGAGGTGCTGCTGCTGATTGGCTCGCAGGAAGGCACCGCCCATTTGCCCTTGGCGCTGCTCAACCCCGGCGACCCCGCCCTCGTGCTCGATCCCTGCTACCCCTCGCACTTGGGGGGACTCCAGCTGGCTTCGGCCACTCCGCTCCGCCTGAGACTGGACGCCTCCCAGGGCCCGACCCATTGGCACTGCCGGACGTGCCGTGTCTGCCCCGCCTGCCAAGAAGCGACTCATCCAAGGTTCCCTTGCGACGTGGTGTGAGAAGCC
>JBKCVY010000134.1:0-2310 GCA_046317475.1 Cyanobacteriota bacterium
AAGCCGTGCAGGTAGAGAATGGCTCGGGGCGCCACAGCCGGGTCTTCGGCGGATTTCGGCACGTACACCCGGATGAAGCTGCCCTCGCCATGGAGGCCCCGTTGAAAGATCGTGCAGTCCTCCTTCCCATCCCGGACCCACTCCCAGTTAGCGGATGGGACGGCAGTGTCCTGGGGGTCGGTCATGGCCGGGGGGCTCCATGGCGCGTGCATGAATCATTCCATCATCGTGTCCGGCCATGGGCTTCGGCTTGAGGGAAAGGTCCATGGGCCAAACATGGTGGGCATGCTGATTCACTTCTCACACTGGAAGGCTCCATGAGCCAACGCGATCCCCATTGGCGATGAACCCTATTTCGCCAAAGCGATTCGAAGGCCACGGGCCACAAAAGAGCGTGTCAAGGCAGGACCATCAGCCGGGAAACAAAATGGACAACAACCCAAAAGAGGCATCGCCAAACAGACGCTATGCAAGAGGCATCGAATCTCGGATGCCTCGGACATCGCCACGTCTGGAGTGACGCCGCGGCCAGGGGAGACACCACGGCGCGTCATCTCCCTTCTCCCACCGCCTCCCGCAAAAACGCGCCACTCCAGCGCGCGATCCGTTCCAAGGTCTCCCGCTGGGGGACGGTGGCGGGGTTCGGGTCCGGGTGGATGGGCGGCAAGCCGGGCGGATTGACGGGCTGGCCGCTGGTGGTGAGGGCGAAGTGGTTGGCACCTTTGATCGTCAGCAGCGCGCGTCGGGGAGTGCGCAGCTGCCGCCAGGTGGCCTCCACATCCTCCGCCTTGGAGACCCCGTCCCGACTGCCGCGAATCAGGGCCACCGGCAACCCGTTGGTGTCGATCGGAGCCACGGCAACCCCGCCATGGCCGCGCAGATCCGTGCCCACAAACACGCCTCCCCGCAATTCCTTCGGCCGCGCGAAGGTGCCCATGCACAGGGGAAAGCGGCACCGGTTGGCCAACGCCTCCACGCCCGCCAGCCCTCCCATCGAATGGCCCACCACCACAAGCCGCTGGATGTCGATTTCGCCCCGCAGCGGCGGCGGGGCGGTGCCGTTCAACTGTTCCAGGGCCGCCAGCGCAGCCGGGATCTGCCGTTGGTCCGCCAACAACATTCTGCGGCCCACCAGGGGCAGCGGCGGGGAGGTGCGCCAGTGGTTGGGCACCACCACCACAAACCCGTGCCGGGCCAGCAGGGCAGCGAAGGTGGCGTAGTGCCCCTTGTCCACATTGGCCCCCTGCAGCACCAGGGCCACAGGCCGGCGCTTGGCAGCAACGGGCAGGTAGACATCCGCCCAGTCCTCCCCCAGCCGTGCGCTCAGGCGCCAGGTGCCGGGCTCCGGCCCCACCGCCGCGCTGCCCAGCCATCGCGTTCCCCCCGCCGCGCCAACCGCCGGCCGCCCCCCCCTCACCCTGCCCACGGCCCCCCCCGCCGCCAAGGCCAGGCCAGCCACGGCGGCACGCCGCAAAGACAGACGTGGGACCACCGGCTCCATCTCCCCATCCTGCCGTTCTCCGGCGCTGCCCTTACGGCTGGATGGTCACCGGGGTGCCGACGGCCGTGCGTTCAAACAACCAGCGGGCCGTGCTGCTGCTGGTGCGCACGCACCCATGGCTGCGCGGCACGCCAAAGGGTTGGCCGGCCGCCTCTTGCCAGGGCGCCGGATGGATGCAAATCGCGTCCGCCGGCAGGCCGCCGCCCCCGAGGCACAGGACATGGGGAACGGAAGGGATCTGGTAGTCCCGGCCGGTCATGGGAGTGGCCGCATAGCGGGAACGCACGGTGAACCTCCCCACCGGCGTGGGGCTGGCCGCCACGCCGGTCGACACCAGACGGCGGTAGAGAAGGCGATGGTCGGCATCGAAGGCACTGAGTCGCTGTTCCGAGAGATCGACCAGCACCTCCGCCACCGGCACCGGCACCGGCAGCGGCAGCGGGGCTCCCCCGGGCTTCGGGAGGGGAGTCGCCGCCACCCCCGCCGCGACGGGATTGATGGCGACCCCCGCCAGGACGCCCATCAACGGCGGCGCCACCAGGGCCCGCCACCCCCCCGGACGCAATCGAGCGCCACACCTGACCCACACCATGGGCAATCTCGCGGCTTCCAACCCCCAGTCTCCCCCCACCGCCCCCTCAACCCAGCAGGTCCTCCACCCGCAGATCCGACCGCCGCAGCAGGGCAAACACGGTGCCGGCGTTGCCGCGGCAGAGGCGCAGATCCCCATCCACCACCGTGATGTCCAGCCAGGCCGGAAAACTCTGCCGCACCTGGCGCATCAGCCGCAGCCGCTGGCCCCCCAGGCT
>JBKCVY010000135.1:0-3607 GCA_046317475.1 Cyanobacteriota bacterium
TCCCACCGGCATGGTGCTCGAGCGGGCGGATCTGGAAGGGATCGCCGCGGTCCTGCGCCGCCATCCCCAGGTGGCGGTGGTGTGCGACGAGATCTATGAGGCCCTGCTCGCCCCGGGCCAAACCCACCACAGCCTGGCGGCCCTGGCGCCGGATCTGGCGGAGCGGATCTTCATCGCCAACGGCTTCGCCAAGGGCTGGGCGATGACCGGCTGGCGGGTGGGCTGGCTCCATGGCCCGGCCCATGTGGTGGCGGCGGCCTGCGCCCTGCAAAGCCAATCCACCAGCACTGTCTGCACCTTCGCCCACTACGGCGCCCTGGCGGCCCTGCGGGGCTCCCGCGACTGCGTGCGGCTAATGGCGGCCCGCTTCAGTGAACGTCGCCAGCTGCTCCATCAGGGCCTGGTTGGCCTGCCCGGCGTGCGCCTGGTGGCGCCGGAGGGGGCCTTCTATGCCTTCCCGGATGTGAGCGCCTGGGGATTGGATTCCCTGACGCTCTGCACCCGCCTGCTGGAGGAGGTCCGCCTGGCGGTGGTGCCAGGCATCGCCTTCGGGGACGATCGCTGCATCCGCCTCTCCTGTGCCGCCTCCAGCGCCACAATCCAAGATGGCTTGGAGCGCCTGCGGGCGTTTCAAGCCAAATTGTGATCCCCGTGCGTTAATCCGCGCATGCCCCAACCCGTTCCCAAAAAACTCACCGTGGTGGGCGACAGCGGCGTGTTCGGGTGGGGGGATGTGGAGGAGGGGGGCTGGTGTGAGCGGCTCCGCCGCCACTGGATGGCCCTGCCCGACGGGCCCGTGATCTACAACCTGGGCGTGCGGGGGGACGGCCTGGAACGGGTGGCCGCCCGCCTCCACGGCGAGGTGGGTGCCAGGGGGGAGCTGCGTCGCCAAAGGCCCCAGGGCATCCTGCTGGCCGTGGGCCTGAATGACACCGCCCGCGTGGGTCGGCCCGATGGACGGCCCCAACTAGCCCCGGAGGCCTTCCTCTTCGGGCTGCAGCAGCTCCTGCGTGACGCCCGGGACCTGGCGCCCCTCTTCGTGCTCGGCCTCACCCCCGTTGTGGAGGAGGCCATGCCCTTCGCCGACGTGCTCTGGTACTCGCTTGCCGACGTGCGCCGCTACGAGGGCCTGCTGGAGGAGGCCTGCATGGAGGCCAACGTCCCCTTCCTGCCGGTGCTGGAGGCTTTTTTGGACGAACCCCGCTGGTCCCGGTGGCTGCTGGAGGATGGGCTCCATTGCAACAGCGAGGGCCACCGCTACCTCTTCGAACGGCTGCGGCGCTGGCCCGCCCTGGGCGACTGGGCCGGCCTGCGCTTGCTGGAAGTGGCCACGCCAGTCGGATGGTGAAGGAATGGCCCTGGAACGGAGGACCCATGCCAGCTCGTCCATGCTCCTGGCCGTGCCCGCATAGGAGCGAAACAAAACCCTTCACCCGTTGTCGACATTGAGGCGATGAACGGTGGCCAATCGTCATATTCGCTTCACAGCGGCAACGATGGCCGTTTTTTGCTGGAGTGGGTTGGTGCAGGCGCAACAGCTTCCCAACCTCTCCCCAGTGGCCACCATCCTGTGGCGCACTCCTTCTCGACAGTCATTATCCATACAAAAGCAGCTCAATTTCTTGGGCAACTTCACCGCGGACAGTGCCATCGAAACGGAGGGTCGCTCGACCGCGCTGATCACCATCTTGTCTGGAACCGTCAGCCTGGAACGGCTGGCCACCGCCCTGCTCTCCGCCGTCTGAGATGAGCGTTACGGGGGAATCACCCTGCGGCGTTGGCCTCCTTGACGCTCTGCCACCCCCGCCGGCCCAAGCGGGATCCTTGGAGGTCAAGGATCCCAACGGCGCACCGATCATCGCTTACGGCACCAGCTAGGCCCTGGTGATTTGGTCAGGCGACGATCGCAATCCGTGATCTTGGCTATCTGGTGCCCATCGATGCTCCTGATCCCAGTTCAATAGCGTCAACGCTCCTCCGTGAGAACCAGGGGACGGGCACGGAGGAGTGGCTGGACTGGTTTGGGCGGGCCCTCCAGCGCCTGGAGAAAGAAGCGCGACAGCTGAAGAGCGAAGGGAACGGGCGATAGCGGCGGCGCGGCAGCGGATGGCCACCGGGAAAGCCCCGCCCCACCCAGGCGGTCGGGGCAGGATCCCCCAATCGGGGGAGAGTGAAATCCCCTGGTTGGTGGATGGCAATCCCCTGTGCCCAGGCCAGGCTTGGATCACTAGCCCGTGTGGACCATGGACACCTTTCACCCTCCCCATCGCCCGCCCCGCTCCCCCCAGCTGCCATCCCGGCCCCTGCGCCGCCAAGCCACCAGCGACCGCGCCGCCCGGGCCAGCCAAAACCATCGCTGGCTCGTGGCCTATGCCAACAGCACCGATGAACGGGCCCGGATCCAGTGGCGCAACCACCTCGTCGTGGCCAACCTCGGCCTGGTGCACAGCGTGGCCGCCCGCTTCGCGGGCCTCAGCCAGCTGCCCTACGGCGACCTGGTGCAGGTGGGCTGCCAGGGACTCATCCGGGCGGTGGAGGCCTTCGATGGCCGCCGTGCCAGCTGCCTCAGCACCTTTGCCGTGCCCTACGTGCGCGGGGCCATCCAACATGAGTTGCGCGATCGGGAGGCCTGGATCCGTCCCCCCCGGCGGCTCTGGGAGCTGCGGCAACGGGCCAAGGCGTTGCTGGATCAGCGCCGCGCCGCTGGCCTGCAGGCCCCGGACCGCTCCGGCCTGGCGGGGCTACTCCCCTGCTACTTGGAGGAACTGGAGGAGGCGCAAGTCCTCCGGCAAGTGGCCTGTCCCCTGAGCCTGGATGCCCTCCAGTGCCGCAACGGCGATGGCGACGGCACCAGCACCTGGTTGGACCACCTCGCCGATCCCCGCTCCCTGCCGGCCACCCCCCCACCGCGCGGGGATCACCAGCGCCGCATACAGGCGGCATGGTTGCGGCACCAGCTGAACGCCATGGCGCCCTTGCAGAGAGAGCTGGTGGTGGGTCGCGTGCTGGTGGGTTGCACCTGGGTGGAGCTGGGCCGCCAGCTGGGCCTCCATCCCCGCATGGCGGAACGGCGCTGCCAGGCCGCCCTCCGCCAGCTGCGGGAGGCGGCGGACGCGTGGGGCCAGGGCCTTCCCGCCCAGCAAGACGGATCCCTGCCGCTGGCGTGGCGGCGGGGGGCTTGAGCGGGACGGCCCGACGGCCCAGGCGGTCCCCCGCCTTCAGACGCCTCCCGGCACCCATGGCGCCAGGCCCATGGCCAGCCCCGCGGCCACACGGGTCTGCAGGGCGTTGACCATCTCATTGCTGAGCCAGGCCAGGCGCCGCTGCAGGGTGGCGCCGAGCAGGCTCTCCAGCAGGGTGGCCACCAGCCCCACCCCGGCCACCAACGCCCAGGCCCCGGGGGTTTCGATCACCCCCAGGGCCGCCATCACCGCGGCCATCAGGGCGCTGCCCACCGCGCTGGCGACCGTCCCCTCCCAGCTGATGGCCCCCTCCGTGCCCGCCGGCACGGGCCGCAGGGTGGTGATCAGCACGGTGTGGCGACCCCAGCGCTTGCCGAGGTCACTGCCGACGGTGTCGGCCAAGTTGGCGCAGAGGCTGGCGGCTA
>JBKCVY010000136.1:0-2884 GCA_046317475.1 Cyanobacteriota bacterium
TCGCCACCGCCAGCAGACCGGCGTGCAGCAGGATCACCCCCGCGCCATCGAGGAGACGGGCGCGATTCAGACGACGATCCACACCGCGAAGGCGCCACCCCTTCCAGGCCGTGTCGACGATCAAGCCCACGCCGCCCAGCAGCAGACAGCGCACGGCGAAGGGATGGCGCCCCAGCCACGCCCCAGCCGGAGTGGCCACCAGGGAATCACCGGGCAGGTCCTGGGTCCGTTCCGGATCGCGGCCATCGAGCCCATTCCAGCGATGGTGCAGGCGGTGCAGCCGGGCATAGGTGGCGAAGGGCCAGGCCATCGGCCAACCGAGCAGGCATCCCAGGGCCTGTTCCAGTGAGCGCCAGCCCCAGAAGCTGCCATGCACCATCTCGTGGGTGGCCACCAGCAGCAGGGCATAGGCCACGCCAGCGATCAGGAGTCCGGCCAGGGCCGCCAAACCCGGCAGTCCCCCCAGCCCCGCCAAACCCCCGGGCGGAAGCCAGTACACCACCGCGCCAACCCACAGCGCCAGGGCTAGGGCCAACAGTCGGCCTGTCGCCGCGAGACGCTCCGCGGTCGTGGGAGGCCCCTGCAGGTGGGCGACGGATCGCACCAGGGCGCGATCCAGGGCCCGGATTCGCTCCCGGCTGGGTGGGGGTATCGGGTGGTCTGGCGACACCATGGCGTCCCTCCGATTGGGGAACCCGGGGAGCGGGGACTGACGCTAAGGCCAGCGGGCGGAATGGGCCAGGGGGCGCACCCGGTCACAACCTTGAGCCGCCCGGTGGCCACGGCTGGGAGGCGTAACAAAAGGCACAAGGACGGTTGTCGCGGGGAACACCGCCCTTTCCAGGGGGGGATTGGGACAAAAAATGCATTTATGCTGAAGTTTCTGATACAGATCCGCCTGTGCCCCTGAGTGCCGCGAAGAAAGGCCAACGGCTGCGCGTCCTCACCCTTCCCAGCCACCCGGCCCTGCGCCAGCGCCTCCATTCCATGGGTATCCAGCCTGGCGCCGAGGTGGAGGTGCTCCGCCGCGGCTTCCCGGGGGGCATCCTCCACTTGGCCTGCGGCTTGCTGGAATTCATGCTCCGCCAGGACCAGGCCGCGGAGATGACCGTGGCCCCGATCCCCCCCCAAGCCAGCTGACCCCCACCGGCCCGTTGGGTGGCTCGCTCATCCCTGTCCCGTCAGCCAGCGGCCCCCCTGGTACACCACCAGTGCCAGGGTCCAGGCCAGGCCGAGCGACCAGGCCAGGGAGACCAGGACAAACCGTCGACTTTTCGATTCCTTCAGTTGGGCGGCAACCGTGCCCAAACAGGGGGTGTACAGCAGCACGAAGGTCATGAAGCTCAACGCCTGCAACGGTGTGATCGCCGCCCGCACGCTGCCGGCGAGGTTGGCTTCCGTGGTGCGGTAGATCACCGCCAAGGCTCCCAGCAGGATTTCCTTGGCGATGAAGCCAAAAAACAATGACACGCTCAGCTCCGGATTCAGGCCGATCGGCCCCAACAGCGGATGCAGCAACCGGCCGATGGCTTCCGCCCAGGTGGGTTGGCCGGCGGCCACGGCGCCGGGGGGCAAATGGGTGAGACACCAAATCGCGGTAGCCCCCACGATGATGAACAATCGGGTGGTGACAAAAAAATTCAACATGGAGGTCCAGCCGCGCCGCAACACCGTCATCAAGCTGGGGGAACGGTAGGGCGGCAGTTCCAGCACGAAGGCCTCCCGGCTGGGATAGACCCGTTGAAACAGCAGCCCCGTAATGACCGCCGCCGCGAAACTCAACAGGTAAAAGGCAAACAACACCAGCCCCGGCGCCCACCAGGGACGGGGGAAAAACACCCCCGCCAGAAACACGAACACGGTCAATCGCGCCTGGCAAAGGGCAAAGGGAATGCACAGCATGGCCAGCAGGCGCATCCCCCGATCGCGAATGACGCGCGTGCCCATGATGGAGGGCACATTGCAGCCAAACCCCATCACCTGCAACACAAATGAGCGACCATCCAGCCCCAGCCAGCGCATGAAGCCATCCATCAAAAAGGCCGCCCTGGGTAGATAGCCCGAATCCTCAATCACACCAATCAACACATAAAAGAGAAAGATCAGCGGCATGAAGGTGGCCACCGTGCCCACCCCGAGCCAAACGCCGTCGATCAAAAAGCTCCTCAGTGGCTCTGGCGCCCCTACGGCCCCAAGGGCTGGCTCCAGGAGCCGGCTCTGAACGATGTCGAGCAAGGCGCCGAGCCCATCCTGCAGCGGTGCTGAGAGGGTGTAGAGCAGCTGAAACACCAGCAGCACCAACGCCAGAAACACCACCACCCCCACCAGCGGATGGAGCAGCACCCGATCCAGCGCCCGGGAGCGACGATTCATCACCACCCCCTCGGGCAGCGTCACATAACGGGCGACAAGGGCCCTGCGGAGGGCCTCGCGATCGTCGGGCTCCCTCCCCACGCCCTGCGGGAGGTGCTGGATCGGGTCTAACCCATGGGCCGCTCCCAGACGATGCACCGCGTTCACCAGGGCAGCGAGTCCCTGGCGCCGCTTGGCGCTGATCGGCAACACGGGCAGCCCCAGGGCCTCCGACAAGCCCGCGTGGTCGATGCTGAGGCCAAACCGCCGCGCCTCATCGCTCATGTTCAACGCCGCCACCAGCGGCAGGCCAAGGGCCTGGAGCTGCAGCAGCAACCCGAGCTGGCTGCTGATGTGGCTGGCGTTGAGCACCGCCAACACCACCTCCGGCGGGCTGTTGCGCAAGAAGCGCTGCACCACGGCCTCATCCTCACTGCTGCCGGAGAGGTCGTGAATGCCGGGCAGATCGACCAAGTCGTAGGGCAGGCCCGAGGCATCCACCGGCAGCGACCCCCACAGCAGATCCATCGTG
>JBKCVY010000137.1:0-6874 GCA_046317475.1 Cyanobacteriota bacterium
CCACCTTGCGCACGTCGTCGTCGGTGATTTGCCCCTTGGCCAGCAACTCAGGTGAGAAACGCTTTCAGATCCTCGCTCAGGGCCGTGGCCGCCAAATCAAGAAACCGCTCCCCATGGTCCGCCGTGGCCAGAAATGGATCCGATCCCATCCGCCCATCGGGATGGCGTTCCCGAAAATCCTCCGGGCCATGGATGGGCCCGGCGGGAGCGGGCTCAGGCAGCTCCCGCTGTTTCGCCGCCAAGCTGGGTTCCAGGCGCAGGGTGAGGGAAATTTCGCTCGGTGTGGCGTGATGCCCCTCCCGATCTCCGTACAACTGGCGGGCTTCCCGCATCACGGGAGCGGCTAGGAACCAGTTGGCGAGTTGGCAGCGCAGGCGAGGGGCCACCGGGAGCCCCCGGGCCGCGGCGCTGGCGTAGGCCTGGGCAAAAGCGCCTCGGGCGGTGGCGATGTTGCCGCCATGGCCGTTGATCACAAAGATCCTCTCGAAACCGTGGCGGGCCAGGGACAGCACCACATCGTGGAGCACCGCCAGCAGGGTGGTGGGTTGCAAGCTCACCGTGCCGGGAAAGGCAAGGTGATGTTCCGCCATCCCGTAGGCCTGGGTGGGGGCGACGAGAACGCCGGTGCGGCGCCCCACTTCCAGGGCGACGGCTTCGGCGGTGAGGGCATCGGTGCCAATGGCCCCGGTGGGCCCATGCTGCTCGGTGGAGCCCAGCGGCAGGATGCTGCCCTGGCACTGGGTCAGGTACGCCTCCACTTCAGGCCAGCTGCGCAGATCCAGGCGAATCGCGTCCGCGCTGGTGGGGAGAGGGGGGTGGGTGGATGTCATCACGGACACGGACTGGGGGGGCGATCTGCCTAAGATCCACGCAGTCGCGGCAGCGGCATGTTGCACCGCAAGTTGGCTCAATACTGCGTGGATCAGCGGCCTGTGTGGGTGTTCCTGAAAGACCAGCAATGCTGGCTGGAAGACGCCACGGTTGTGGATGTGGATGTGGATCTGGTCACCTTCCGCTACGAGGAGGAGGACGAGGACGGAGAGGAACGCCTGAGCTGGGAGGTGTGCGTGCGGCTCGACTCCATTGGGGCTGTCAGCACCAAATTGGCCTCGGTCAGCCGCTTGGCGACTGTGGAAGAACTGGCCACCACCGGCGATTGCCCCGAGGCGGAACGGCTGGGGCTCCCCTGACGGGAGGCCCAGCCACATTTGGCACCCGCCGCGCCCAGCCCTCCCTTCCATGGCGTCCACCCGGAAGGGAGAAAACCTTTTGGCGGTGGGCCCGCGCGTAGCGAGCAGGATCGGAGGGGCGGGGCGTCAGGCGATCCGGGAGCGCCTAGTGGGCCGTTCCATTTCCGTCGTAATCATCACTGTCATAAAATCCCCCTTTGGTTCCAAAAAAGAGGGTGGTGAGGCAGAACACGCCGCTGCCAACCAGCAAAACGGACGCCAGGGTGAGGCCGTGATCCATGGAACACCTTTTTGTTTGCCCATTGTGAGGGAGTTTTCCCGGGTGTGCGCCCGGATGTCCCCCTTGCCACACCTTCGCGCCGCGCCACCTCGCCACCGTTGAGCCATGCAGACCCCCGCCTCGCCCCCCGCCCTCACCCATCTCGACGACCGTGGCGCCGCCCGCATGGTGGATGTGGCGGATCGGCCCCCCAGCCTCCGCGCCGCCATCGCCGAGGGGGTTCTCAGCATGGCCCCCGTCACCCTGGCGCTTGTGGGCGAAGGTTCGGCGCCCAAGGGCGATGTGATCGCCGTGGCGCGGGTGGCGGCGATCCAGGCGGCCAAGCGCACCGCCGAGTTGATCCCCCTCTGCCATCCCTTGCCCCTGGCGGGGGTGGAGGTGGAGGTTGAGCCCCTGGCGGATGGGTCTGGCTTGCGCCTGCGGGCCAGCGTTCGCACCACCGCCGCCACGGGTGTGGAAATGGAGGCGCTCACCGCCGTCCAAGTGGGCCTGCTCACCCTGTACGACATGCTCAAAGCCGTGGATCCGGCCATGACCATCGGGCCGGTGCGTGTGCTGGAGAAACGGGGCGGGCGGCACGGCACCTGGCGCCATCCCGCCGCCCCAGCCCCGGGGGCCAGCGATGACTGAACCCTTCCCCCGCGAAGGGTTGCCGCTGGAGGAGGCGCGGGCCAGGGTTGTGTCCGCCCTCACCCCACCAGCGGTCAGCGAGCGCTTGCCCCTGGTGGCCTGCCTTGGCCGTGTAAGCGCGGCGGCCTGCCACGCCCCTGATGCCGTGCCCGGCTTTCGGGCGGCGATCATGGATGGTTACGCCATCACCAGCGCAGCACCCCCCGCCCCGGGGGAGCGCTGGCGGATCGTGGGGCGCTCAGCTCCCGGCGCGCCCTATGGCGGGACTCTCCAGCCTGGCCAGGCCAGCCGCATTCTCACGGGCGCGCCCCTGCCGGAGACGGCCAGGCGGGTGGTGCCCCAGGAGTTGGTGGAGTGTGTCTCCTCCACCCTCACGCTCCATGGGGACGTCAGTTCCAACCCCTGGATCCGCGCCGCCGATGAGGAGGCAGCCGCCGGCCAGGTTCTGGTGGAGGCGGGCCAGCGGTTGGGGCCCGCCGACCTGGCCCGCCTGGCGAGCTGCGGCCTGGTGGAGCTCTCGGTGTGGCGGCGGCCCCGGGTTGGTCTGTTGATCAGTGGCGACGTGTTGGTGCCCGCCGGTGAGCCCCGCGGCCCCGGGGCAATTTGGGAGAGCAATGGCACCCTTTTGGAGACCCTGTTGACGCGCCTGGGCCAGGCGGTGGCGGAGCGGCGGCTCGTGGCGGATTGCCCGGAGCGGTTGGCCCTCGCCCTGGAGGACCTGGCCGCAAGCTGCGATGTGGTGGTCAGCACCGGTGGGGTTTCGGCTGGGGATGCCGACTGGATCCGGCCGGTGCTGGAGGAGCGGGGGGAGGTGGCTTTCTGGAAGCTGTATCTCAAGCCGGGGCGCCCCTTCGCCTTTGGGCAGCTGGCGGGACGGCCGTTTTTTGGCCTGCCGGGCAACCCGGTGGCGGCGGCGGTGACGGCCCTGCAGCTGCATTGGCCCGCCCTGCAGGTGCTCGAGGGCTCCCCCCCGCGACCGCTCCCCCGCCTGCGCGTGCGCCTGGCCAGTCCCCTGCGCCGGGGGGCGGGCCGCCCTGAGCTGGCTCGTGCCCGGTTGCGGGTGGGTCCGGACGGCGAGCCGCTCGCCGAGGTGGTGGGAAGTCAGGCTTCCTCCCGCCTCGGCTCGCTCCAGGGAGCCCAGCTTCTCCTGGAAATTCCGGCAGAATTGGGCCATCTGGAGGCGGGCCAACCCCTGTGGGCCCAGCTGTTGTTCCTGCCCATCTTTTGAGCCAAGCCTGTCGCACCCCATCCGCGGGTCATGCGGGCGGCTCCTCCCACGGCGTGTTGGCCGCCACCCACAGACCCGTGCCACCGCTCCATTCCCGTTTCCAGAACGGCGCCTCGTGTTTCAGCGCTTCCAGCAGCTCTTGGCAGCACCGCTGGGCTGGCCCGCGCCGATCTGCCATCACCGCCACCACCACGATGGTGTCGCCTGGCGCCACGCGGCCCACCCGGTGGCCCACCCCTACTGCCCGGGCGCCGGGGGCCGTCCCCCGGGACAGGGCGAGCTGGCGCAGGTGGGCCTCGGTCATCCCCGGATAGTGTTCCAGCTCCAGGGCGTCCAGGGGCAAGCCCGCCGTCGTGGTCCCGCGGACCCGGCCAACGAAGAGGCTGGTGGCCGCCGCTGGGTCCGCCCCGCCGCTGGCCGCCCGACCGTGCCAGTCCTCCACCAACCGCCAGGGATGGAGGGGTTCCGGGTGAAGGCTGATCATCAGAACGGGTGGGTAACACATGATCAAGACGGGCTCAGCCGCCGGTGATCGGAGGGAGAAACGCCAGCTCATCGCCTGGCTTGAGGGGGGTGTCGGGGGCGGCGAAGCGCTGGTTGATCGCCACCCGCAGGCCCTGGGGCAGGGAGCCCGGCGGTGATGGTGGGATCGTTGGGGGCCAAACCGAGGCGAGACCGAGTTGGTGCCAAAGCTTCAGCGGCGTGGAGGGGGTTGGTTCGCTGGAGGGGAGGGGTACCAGCCGTTCACTCCAGGCGGCCGCATCACGAAGGGAGGCAAAAAGGAGCACGCGCAGATGGGTTTCCCTTGGCCAACCTTGGCTGGAAACGGGTGTCGTGGAGAGGATCGATGCCATGGAGAGTGGTGGATGATTCAGGATTTGTCTTCTGGGATCAGTCCGCGCTTTTGCAGGGGAGTGAGATTGGCAAAACGCAGGCCATTCTCGGTCAGTTTGAGGGTGCCGTTCGTGCGTAACTTGTTTAGCAGAGTCGATGTTGTTCCCCGGGAAAGACCAGCAATAATTGCAATATCTTGCTGCGTGATAGGGGGAATGAATTGAAGGGGGTCATCCTTCGGTCCATTGAGGCAAGCAAGGTCAAGTAATGTTGCCAGAAGCCTGGTTTGCGCATCTTCATTCATGAGCATCAGTCGATCGCCAAGGGCGCACAGACGCTGGGCTTGCACAAAGGCGATGGCCCGCATCAGGGGCGGGTTGCTTTCCATGGCGTCCTGCAGGGCGCGATGTCGCAACTTGATCAAGCTCATGGAGGTCAGTGCCACCACATCCACGGTTCGAATTGGCTTGGTCGATAACACTGCCAAATCGCCAATCATGGTTCCCTCTCCCATTAAGGAGAAGACCACTTCATCCCCCCTGGAGGTGAGGCTGCAGGCCTTGGCAATGCCTTCGGAAATCAAAAAGACCTCTTCCCCCCAATCTTCTCTGAATAACAACTGATGGCCCGCTGGGATCACGAGAGGACGATTACCTTCCAGAAGCTGTTGGCGCAATTCAGAGTCAAGAATGTCGAGAAACTTTAATCTGATTGCCATCCCAATCGACGCCTCTCTTCCCTAATTGTAGTTCCTTGTCGCCTCTTCGCTGGGGCGTCCCTCCCGTGCCATCCCGTGCCCGCGGCTGGTGGGTGGGGTGCGGAGGAGTTCAGAGGGGCCGCGGCGGCAGCACTCCAGGGTGGAAACATGGTCCAAGGGGGTGCAGCGCGTCACAGTAAGATTTGGCGGAAAATCATTTGTCATCCTCAAGACGCCTTGATGTCACCATGTTTGGATGCTGTTTTTAAAATCGCTGTTCACAGCTTGACCTCTCGCTGGAATTCGGATGGAGGACGTTAACGATTGGCTCCAGGATCTTGGCTTGGGGGACTATGTCGACGTCTTTGCTGCCAATGGGATTGACGGTGAGGTCCTTCCCCATTTGTCTGATCAGGACCTGGCAGGTATGGGATTGCCGATTGGGCCTCGCCGCAAGGTGCTCGTTGCCATCCGCCAGAGGGGTCAAGGAAACAACACAATGCCCCTGTCGTCCAGCTCCCTGAAGGCGAGCGGGGCCTCCCGTGCCGCTGAACGACGACAAATCACCGTGATGTTTTGCGATCTTGTTGGTTCAACGGCCCTCTCTGAGCAATTGGATCCAGAAGATCTCTCAGAGGTGATGAAAGGATATCAGCGTATTGCTGCCCAAATTGTTCAACGTTACGACGGCAATGTTGCCCAATACCTTGGGGATGGCTTGATGGTGTACTTCGGCTGGCCTTCCGCCCACGAAGATGATGCCGAACGTGCCATTCGATCCGCGTTGGAGATCATTGAGGCCATCAAGGAGGTGGAACCCATCGGCCAACTGCAGGTGCGGGTGGGAATCGCGACAGGGGAGGTCGTGGTTGGCGAGATCGGGGAAGAGGACCCTTCCTTGCCCCACCTTGCGGTGGGGGAGACGCCCATCCTGGCCTCGCGGCTGCAGTCTTTGGCTGGGGAAGATCAGATCATCATTGCGGAGTCAACCCATCGGTTGGCCGGAAACATCTTTACCACCACACCGCTCGGACGCCAAAAACTCAAGGGCATCGCGGAACCTGTGAACACCTGGCGCATTGTCGGGCTGGCACCCAGCCAAGGTCGCTTTGAGTCGCGCCATGGTCAAAAGCTGACGCCTTTCGTGGGACGGTCTGAGGAGATCGCCCAAGTGTTGAGCCGCTGGCAGCACGTTCAGCAGGGCACGGGACAGGCGGTGGTCGTCAGCGGAGAGGCGGGGATCGGCAAGAGCCGCCTCCTTTTGGAGGTCAAAACCCAACTGGCTCCATTCGTGCAACGACGGTTGCGCTTCCAATGTTCGCCTTTTCACACCAGCGTTCCTCTCTACCCCTTCCTCGAGCAGCTGGAGCGCAAAGCTGGCTTTGGCAAGGAGGATTCAGACCAAGAGAAATTGGAAAAACTTGAAGCTGTGGTTGGCAAGGCGAAACTTACCCTTGAGGAGGTGGTCCCCCTCTTGGCTCCGCTATTGGCGATTGATACTTCTGAATCCTATCCAGCGATTAACTTCAGTCCTCAGCAACAACAAGCAAAAATAACGTCAGCCCTATGTGATTTGGCTCTGTCAGGAGAGCAGCCCGTATTGATCTTCTTTGAGGATGTGCATTGGATTGACCCCACTGCCCAGAAGGTTCTCCAACACTTGTTGGAAACTTGTGTACACATCCGAGCTCTGATCTTTGTCACCCATCGCGCGGATTATCAGCCAACTTGGCAGATGTGGGATCATCTCTTGCCCCTGGAATTGTCCCGACTGGAGCGGGGTGCGACTTCAGTCTTGGTAGAGAGTGTTGCAGAGGGCCTGCCCTTGCCAGAAAATATCAGCAATTTGATTGTTTCAAAAACTGATGGAATTCCACTCTTCGTCGAAGAGCTGACGCAAACGGTCATTCAAAGCGGGATCGTGATCAAACGGAATGATGTCTATCGGTTGAATGCCTCGCTCAACAAGCTGGACATCCCCTCTACATTGCACGATTCTCTCATGGCGCGCCTTG
>JBKCVY010000138.1:0-1670 GCA_046317475.1 Cyanobacteriota bacterium
CCCCTGGAAGGCTTGCCAAAACCGTTCCATCTGCTCCCGCGTGCCGATGCTGACCCGCACGGAGCCGTCAACGAGCGGTTTGCCCGCCATCGATCGCACCAGGATGCCCGCATCTTGAAGGCGTCGATCCATAATTTCCACTGGGGTTTCGGGCCAAATCAGCAGGTAATTTCCCCCATCCACATGATGGCGGACCCCCGCTTGCGCCAATTCCGCCGCGAGCCACTCCCTGGCTTCCAGTACGGCTTCCACATAGGCGTCCACATAGGGCTGGTCCGCCAGGGCGGCGCTGGCGGCGATGACCGCGAAACCGTTGACGTCGTAGGGACCGGTCACACGGCTCACCCGATCCACCACCTCCTGGCTGCCAACGGCGAAGCCAATTCGCAAGGCCGCCAGCCCAGCGGTTTTGGAGAGGGAACGGAGCACCAGCAGGTTGGGGTGGTGGCCAAAGGCATCCGACTCCCCTGTCCGCGCCGCCTGCTCCGCCAGTAGCGGCAACACGCTGTCGCCACTGAAGGCTTCGTACAACTCATCGACGACCACGAGTGTTTGGGGGGCCAGGGCAGCCAGCTCCAGAATGCGTCCAGGGGCCAAGCGGGTGCCCGTGGGGTTGTTGGGATTGCAGATCAGCAGCACTTTCGGTGGCGGGCTGCCCGCGTGGGCCGCCTGCAGGGCGGCACGGATCTCGTCCAGGGGAAACGCGAAGCAGGGCAGGTGATAGGGAATCGCCTCCACCTCCATGCCCCGCATCCGCGCGCAGGGGGCGTAGTAGCCAAAGGTGGGGGACGTGGTCAGGAGACGGTCGCCGGGGTTGCCATAGGCATGGAAGATGGCGTTCAACGCGCCATCCACCCCGTTGAAGAGGCCAATCTGGGCTGGGCAAAGGTGCGCGCCCAGGGCCCCCAGGGAGGTCAACACGGAGTCCCGCAGGCCGTCATATTCGGGATAGATCGCGTAGTGTTCCGCGGGAATGGACCGGATGGCCTCCACCACCTTGGGGCTTGGTCCCAGGGTGTTTTCATTGAAATCCAGGCGCAAGAGGCCCCGCCGACCCTCCAGGGGGGCGCTGTAGGCAACGAGTCGCTCCACCTCCTCGCGGGCGGGGGGAGCAGCCAAGGGGAGGGAGCCCGTTGGCGGGGCAACGGCCATGAAACGGCAGCCAAGACGCCACAGTTCACCCTAGGGCGGCAAGGGACGGGTGGGCCAGGGTCAGGCCGGGGACCGGGAAAGACGTGGGGACTGGCCCACTCACCCTTGCCAAGCGGTCCCTTCGAAACCCACGATGAACCGGTCTTTCCTTGCCTTGCCGCCATGCCAGCCGAGCGCACCTTTCTTGCCATCAAGCCCGACGGTGTGCAGCGTGGTTTGGTTGGGGAGATCCTGGGCCGTTTTGAACGCAAAGGCTTCAAGCTGGTGGGGCTGAAACAGCTCACCCCAAGCCGAGACCTGGCGGAACAGCATTACGGGGTGCATCGGGAGCGCCCCTTCTTCGCGGGGCTCGTGGACTTCATCACCAGCGGTCCTGTCGTGGCGATGGTTTGGGAGGGCGATGGGGTGATCGCAGCGGCTCGTTTGATGATCGGGGCGACCAAACCCCTGGAAGCCAGCCCGGGAACGATCCGTGGCGATTTGGCCATTGAGATCGGCAGGAACGTGATCCACGGCTC
>JBKCVY010000139.1:0-4466 GCA_046317475.1 Cyanobacteriota bacterium
GATCACGTGGGCGGGAGCGCCCACCGCCAGCAACACAGTGTTGCCAACGCCGAAGGCATCGCTCCAGCTCAGGGCCACGCTCCAGGAGGTGGTCGTCACCCCGCTGAGCCCAGCCACCGGATAGGCGCGGAAGGCAAAGCGATCGATCCCCCATCCCGCGCTGATGGCAGGCAGCCAGCCGATCCCCGCGGGTTGCCAGTACCCCGCCAGCGCCCACGACTGGATCGCGCCGCCGCGGGAGGTGGCGGCGAGCTGGCTGGCCAGGGGCGTGCCCCGCAGCTGGGCCCGTTCGCCGTTCCTGGTGTAGGTGGCGGTGAGGTTCCAGCTGGGCTTCGTGTAGGCCAGCTGGACGGTGTTGGTGCCATCCCCGCCGGCGGTGTACCAGCCGCCCCTGGACGGTTGGCCATCGCCGCCGCGCGGGGCGACAAAGCCATAGGCGAGGGAGAGGCCCTGGAGCCGACCCCTCGGCTGCCACCAGGCGCCAAAGCCACTGCCGGTGCGGCGGCTGTAGGCGCCCGCCGCACCAGCCCGCTGGAACAGCTCCAGGATGGGGGAGGCCGTGTAGGCGCTGGGCCACACCGGCAGCAGGTCGACCTGCATCAGGCGACTGCCGGCGGTGAGGCGAATCTCCGGGCTGAGGGGCAGCTGGAGGAAGGCGCGGTTGACGCTCACCGCGTTGCCGCAGCCGGATCCATTGGCGGGGCATAGGGGGTCTTGAAAGGCGACGTCGAGGCGCGTCAGGGGGGTGGGGGGATTGGAGAAGAAGCCGGAGGGACCAAAGTTGCCGCTGCGCAACCGCAGGCGAAAGAGGTCCCGCCCCGTGATGCTCGTATCCACGGTGAGCCGCGCGTCCTGGTTCAGCGTGAGGGCATTGAGCAGGGGGAAGCCGGCGGCGGTGTTGGCGGCCTGGTCCATGGCACCGCCGCCATAGTCCAGGGCACCCGTCACCACGTTCACCTCCACACGGGCGGTGGTGGTGGGGGAGAAGGCCTCCGCCTCGGTGGTTGGGAGGGGAGTGGGGGACGGCGGGTTGGGGGGGCTTGCTGGGGCGGCTTGGGGGCTCGATTGGACCTGCAGGGGCAGGGTGGCGGCGAAGGCGAGCGCCAGCGTGAGCTGGCTGGCAGCGCGTGTGGCGAGGGGCTGAACGGTGGACTTCCCTGGTGCCATCAGGTCCTTCAGCGGTCCTTCCCCATGGTGCGGTGATCCACACGCGGGGTTCAACCCAGGGGAATGGCGGCATTATGCCGACCCATGACCCGGTCGCTAATGGGTGCGAAGACCGCCAGATGTCCGATCAATCGCTACCGGACGAGTGGATGGGCGACATGATCCATCCAGCTGAAGCCTTCTGATCATAGGATAGGCGGATTTGGAGATCTATCCAATCTGATCGGTTTTTCCAGGGTTGGTGGTGGAAAATTCCCTCGCCCAATCTGGCTTTGCCGGGATTTCTGGGCGCCAACGAACGGCGAAAGGGCTTTGTCAGCAGGGCGGGGAGGATGCGTACGAGGCTATTGGGGTTGCTCATGGATTGGCTGCCAGGTGGTCGGCGACTGTGCGGAATTGTCTGGTCCGTTGAGAGAGATTTCGCCGTAGGGGCAAGGGATGGTTGTCACGGTGGTTGATGGTTCATGGGGCCATCCACATGATCCGTGTCGAGGACGGCGACAGGCTCGGATCTTCCTCCCGGGCCGGGTGACACCTGCCGCGCTTGATCGGCGTTCCGCTGGGAGATCCTGGCCCTATCGCTTCCCATGGGTGGGGGAACTGGAGACAGGCGGACTGGATGATGGGTGCGTCCTCCTGTGACGCCAAGCGTGTCGGCATGCCCGGTGACGGCCCGATAGGCCGCAAACCGGGCATGGATCGAACTGTCTCGAATCAGGGGATTGAAAAAATGCTTGTTCGAGGACTATGGCGTGGGGCTCATCGCAATTCTGTCGGATTGGGGAAGGTGATTGTTGACGGTTTCAATGGAATCAACCTCAGGGGAGGATTCGGCCATGGAATGTCCTCGAATGGATTCCATATTCCCCCTACTATGGCGTTCAGATCTTCCTCCGCCATTGGCAATGAATGGGATCCAGTGGCGATGGCCCCCTTAGGAGCCAGGCGTGTTGATTCGGCGCAATTGGTGTTCATCTCTGCGAGTCGGAACGATGGAGAGCAGGCCAGTGATGGCCTGGAGGTCTGATTGTCATGGCGGGGATTGGTCGCCTCAGTGATCGCGATCAAGGGATAGGGTGATTTTGGTTACATTGAACTCATAATGTTCTGAACGGCCTCGGTCGACTTTCACCCTTCCGCTCCCTTTTTTGAGGAATACCGGGATGGATGTTCCATGTTGGATGCAGCTTCTCTTGATGGGGCCATCGTCCTAAGGCTCATGCGGTTTGCGCGAATCTCCCTGCATTTGGTTTCGCCGTTGCCAGACCAGCGGCCGCCATCTCGTTCCGGCCTGTCTTTGCCTTTGGCTTGCCGCGCCAAGGCTTGCTGATCACCTAGGGATGAATCGTGAATGCAACGTTAGAAGAGTTGTCATCCTGATGGGCACATCCCGCCCGGAGGCCTTCAGGGATGGGGTGTTGGCCGTCATCACCATCATGGTGCTGGAACGGAAGGTTCCCCATAAGGCACCCATCAGGCCTTGCTGAGGCTGCGGCCAGTTTTTTCAGCGATGGTTTGAGCTTTGTTTCTGTTGGCATTGACTGGAACAACCACCATCACCTGTCGCAGGCCTGCAGTCGTGTGACGGGCGGGATTCTCTGGGCGAACATCCACTTGCTGTTTTGGTTGTCTCTCTTGCCATTCGCCACCGCCTGGATGGGCGTAAACCAATTGGAACAACTGCCCGGCTTGTTGGATGGCTGCATCCTGCTGGCGGCGGCGCTGACCACTTGGATCCTGCCGCACCGCATCATGGCGGCCCAGGGGGCACACTCCACCCTCCGGCTGGCCATTGGCAAGGATTGGAAGGGCAAAGCTTCGTTGCTTCTCGATGCCGTCGCCTCTCTTTGGTTGGTGCCAGATCGGCGCATTGAACGTCACTTGGATCAGCCATAGAACGCATCAAAATCCCCCACCTCCTCCACCGCCCGATCCTCCGCCGGAACTGCCCCCCCCTGAACTGCCGCCGGAACTGCTCGGGGAGGATTGCATGGCGCCGCTGGTGGCGCGACAGCAGTCCTCCAGGTGTGTGCCAAAAGTGTTGACGTTGAAGTCCGAGTCGTGTCCGGTGTACCAACTCGGTGGTGCTTGCAGGATGCCCTGAAAGGCCTCCGCCCATTGCCGTGTTAAACCGGCCACCATCGCGTAGGGAAGAAAGCGTTCAAACAACTCCGGCGTGCGAATGACCGCCTTGAACCGGGGGGCCTCCACCCGTCGCAGAAAGTCCTCAAACCCAAGGGTTTGGCGCAGCACCTCCACGCCCCGCGTTGTACGGCTCGGCATGACCCAGGCAAACCCGATGATGAACACTCCTGTCGCCACCAAGCACCCGACCGTGAGCGCCGGATTCAAGGCCATTTGCAGGGAGAGAAGCCCTGCGGGAAGCACCATCCTCGCCACCCCCACCACCAGCACAGTCACGCCGAAGCCCCCCAGGATGGTGCTGGCCCGCACCGTGGCGGGCCAGCGGCGGTAAAAGCCCTGCTTCAGCACCGCTTGCCGCACCAGCGCTTGGAAGCCGGGCACATGCACGTAGAAGCTGTTCCGCAGGTCCTCGGTGTCCACGGTCGCGCCCACCACCCCGGCAGGGAACAGGTGGTCCAACAGATAGCGCTCGTGGGGTGCCAAGTCCCTCCACGCCGCCTTGGGGGTGCGCAGGGTGAAGGCGTAGGTCGGATCGTGGGGCCGGAAGAACCGTTTGACCTCCACCACGCCGATCTTCAGGTGACCCTTCACCGCCAGATCCACCAGCGTGGCCCCCAGCGTGATGCCGCCCACCTCCTGCCGCACCAGCGCACCTAACACGGCCGCCGGCAGCCCCTCCGGCGGCTCGTAGACCACGGGCACCGCCCCCAGGGCTGGATCACGGCCGAACAGCCACCAGAGGGGAGCCAAAATCAAACCCGCCAGCAGGGGCAGCAGCAGGGCCAACCGCCCCTGCAGCCAACCCAGCGGCCCGACGCTGGGGCCCTGGGGCGTCACGAGCCCCTTGGCAAAGCCAACCGCCAGGGTGAGCCCCTCGCCGGGCTCCAAACGCCGCGTGCTGATCGCCTCCACCTCCCGCCCCTCGATCACCAAGCGGGCGTCCTGTCCCTTGCTGCCGAGGGGACCGGTGTACACCGACGCATGGAGGTTCCGCACCCCCTCCGGCAGCCACACCCTGGCCTCAACCCGATCGATGGGGATCTCCCAGTCGTTGCCGGTCACGTTCCAATAGAACTCGTCATGGTTGGGATACAACCGCACACCGTTGCGCGCCTCGTAGCGCAACACCACCGTGCGGGTGGCGTCCTCGGCGC
>JBKCVY010000140.1:0-1548 GCA_046317475.1 Cyanobacteriota bacterium
TGACCCTTCAGTGGAAGGAGATGCCTGGTGCAAGCAATCTCGTTTAAATCATGCTAAAGTTTTGAGGATACATGGATCTGAGACGAGGCGAATGACTATGCCTACTTCTTTTTAATCTGCCGCGTAGCGGCTTGGTCCAACAACCTTTCAACGGACCCGCATAAAACCCTGGCGAGCCCTTCGTGGCTATAAGGTCCGCATGTCAGGCTTGTGTGGGATCAAAAACCCAGGCCTGACAAAGCTTTCAGGAGCCAAAGCGCTGAGGGGGAGCGTCTTCTACGGATCCATCGAAGATCGTTCGAGCTGCTACAAAAGATCGGTGGAGCTGCTGATGCCCATGGGGCCATGGTTCAGAACATGGGTATAGATCATGGTGGTTTTGATATGCTTTTGTCCCAACAGTTCTTGGATCGTGTGAATGCCATGGCCACGCTCCAATCAGTGTGTGGCGAAAGAATGCCAGAAGGTGTGCGGTGTTGCTGGTGTCGTGATGCCACTTCAGGCTTGCCACTACGCACGCCGCACGGTCGATACATACGAGCAGTGGCTGCGGTGGTTTCTGCGCCTCCACCACCTGCGCCATCCACGTGAGATGGGCTGAGCGACTTTGCACGCCTTTGCCAGTAGCCCCTGGCCCGTCGTTCCAATCCGCAGTGCCTCGTGAACCGGTCTCCCATGCCCATGGACTTCGCCCTGCCGGCCGCGAAACCGCGCCAAGCTCTTGTTCATCCCATATGCGTCTTAGAACAGGACTAGTCTTAGGTCTTATATGCGACTTGTGAAAGGATCATCTGGTGGGCTCGCACGCTGCCCCTCCGGAGTTTTTTTCCATGGGCACGGCCCTGTCTGTTGCGGTCCCCATCCCCTGGTCCCCACCCCCACCTGGCTCTCGCCCTCCGGGATGCGGGCCAGCTGGCTGACATCCAAGACTCCATGGGCCTCGCTTCAGCCACCCCGCAGGCCAGGGGGGGGCAGGCCCTCCCGTCATCTCCTCAAAAAGCCATGCCTCAGGCAGGTGCGCCTGGCGGCCCGCTCCACTCGAGTTTTCGGGGAAACCAGCACGGGATGCTCCTGAAGCTCCTGGCAGGCCTCTCGGATGGCGATTGGAGGGGGAAAAAACGTGCGCAAGCTTCCATACATCCCGCCGCTGATCACCACGCCGCTCTTCTGCTCCAGCAGGCTCATCCCCCCGCCCTGGCCGGTGGGCACCGCCTCTCCCACCGCCTTCCCCTCACGCCAACGCCTCAGGCTTCCATCCTCCCCGCCGCTGATCACCTCGCCGCTCTTCAGCTCCAACAGGCTCCACACCTCGCCCTGGCCAGTGGGCACCGCCTCTCCCACCGCCTTCCCCTCACGCCAACGTCGCAGGCTTCCATCACTCCCGCCGCTGATCACCTCGCCGCTCTTCAGCTCCAACAGGCTCGTCACCCAGCCCTGGCCGGTGGGCACCGCCTCTCTCAGCTCCTTCCCCTCCCGCCAACGCCTCAGGCTTCCATCCCTCCCGACGCTGATCACCTCGCCGCTCTTCAGCTCCCACAGGCTCCACAC
>JBKCVY010000141.1:0-2710 GCA_046317475.1 Cyanobacteriota bacterium
CTGCCCATCCCCCCCTCGGTCAGCGGGCGCCTTGCGCCCCGCTTCACCGCGCCCAACGCCGGCGGCCCCCCCGCCCCCCCCGCGTCCCCAGCCGCCCCGGCCCATGGATGACCCGATTCGCCCCTGTCGCCAGGAGAGCGACAGCCTGGGCTGCGTGGATGTGCCCGCCGACCGCCTGTGGGGAGCCCAAACCCAGCGATCGCTCCAGCTCTTCCCCTTTGGCGAGCCCATGCCCCTGGCGATTGTCCATGCCTTGGGCCACCTCAAGGCTGCCTGCGCCGAGGTGAACGCCCAGCTGGGTCGGCTGGATGCGGGCGTGGCCGCCGCGATTGTCGCCGCCGCGGAGGAGGTGGCCAGTGGGGCGCTGGATGATGAATTTCCCCTCAAGGTCTGGCAGACCGGTTCCGGAACCCAGACCAACATGAACGTCAATGAGGTGATCGCCAACCGGGCCATCGCCCGGCTCGGGGGCGTGCTGGGCAGCAAATCTCCCGTGCATCCCAACGACCATGTGAACCTGAGCCAATCCAGCAACGACGCCTTTCCCACGGCCATGCATGTGGCCACCTTGGTGGCCATAGAAACCAACCTGTTGCCGGCCCTGAAGGCGTTGATGGCGGCCCTGGCGGAGAAGGCGGAGGCCTATGCCGACCTCATCAAGATTGGCCGCACCCATCTGCAGGATGCGGTACCCCTGAGCCTGGGGCAGGAATTTGGCGGTTACCGGGCCCAACTGGACCTGGGACTGGATGGCTTGCGCGCCACCCTGCCGGGGTTGCGGGCTCTGGCCATTGGCGGCACGGCCGTCGGCACGGGCCTAAATGCTCCGCGGGGGTTTGGCGACGCGGTGGCGGCCCGGTTGTCGCAGCGCCTCGGTTTGCCATTCCACGCCGCCACCAACACTTTTCAAGCGCTGGCGGGCCATGAGGCCTTGGCCCTCACCCATGGCGCCTTGGCCGTGCTCGCGGGCAGCTTAATGAAAATCGCCAACGACATTCGCTGGTTGGCGAGTGGTCCCCGTTGTGGTTTGGGTGAATTGATTTTGCCGGAAAATGAGCCTGGCTCGAGCATCATGCCGGGTAAAATCAATCCCACGCAATGCGAAATGGCCACCATGGTGGCCGTTCAGGTGTTGGCGAACAACACCGCGGTGCAGATGGCCGCCAGCCAGGGAAATTTTGAGCTCAATGTCTTCAAACCCCTGCTTGCTCTCAATTGTTTGCGCAGCATTGAGCTGCTTGCCGGGGCCTGCGCCGGGCTGCGGGAGCACTGCATTGTGGGCCTGAAGGCGGATGGGGAGCGCATCGCCGCCCTTCTCAACCAAAGCCTCATGCTGGTCACGGCCCTCACGCCCGTCCTGGGCTACGACACGGCCTGCGCGATCGCTCGCCATGCCCACGCGCACCGTCTCAGCTTGCGGGAGAGTGCCGAGCGTCTGGGCCACATCAGCCCCGAGGCGTTCGACCGCCTGGTGGATCCCAAACTGATGGTTTGACCACCGTTGTTGCCCCGGCGAGGTCGGGGATCAGCTCAGCGGCCAGCGCGAGCGTCACGCAGATCCTGCTCTAGCGCTGGACGCAATCCCGGCTGATCGGGGGCTCCCCTCCGCAAAACCACTACCCCATCCTGGAGGTCGCGGATGCCGTAGGAGGTGCCCATCGCCTCCAATCGCTCCAGCGCGTCCTCCAGCACATCGGCATCTTCCTTGAAGGCCGGCGCCTGGCGCCGGAGGGTCTTCAGATCGGCGACCACCCAGTCCACAGGACGGATCTGTCCCTGCCGATCGCTGTAGGTGAGGGCGTTGGGGAACCGCACGAGCACCTCTCGCCGTGCCAGTGGGGGCACCAGATGGGTGGTGGCGGCGACGGACCCCTGGTGGGGCACGTGGGCAAGGACCTGGCGAGCCCGGGCGGCATGGCTCCACCGCTCGGCCAGCGGCACATGCACCCAGGGGGAAACGCTGTCGGGAATCAGCCAGGAGAGGGAGCGGTTGGGGTTGCTCGTGAGGGTGAAGAGCAGGGAGAGGGCCAGGCAGCCCGCCCAGATGGCCCGCACCCTCCGCTGGGCGAACAGGGGGGCGTGCTGGCGCCACCAGAGGGCCGCTCCAACAAACAGGCCCGGGATGATCAAGAAGGTGTAGCGGATGTTGATGGAGAGGGGATTGTTGCTGCCTTGGGCCAGCAGCAATCCCAACAAGGGAAGTCCCATCAGCAGCCAACTGTCGATGGAGAGCAGGGGCACGCCCATCAGCGGCAGCGCCTGACCCACCAAATAGCGAAGGGTTTGGTCGGGTGGGCTCACCAACTCCCGCAGCACAAGCAGGGGCTGGCCCAGGCTGGCGCGGAGCACATCCAGGGTGGAGGCTTTCTCCCGCTCGCCCACGTATTGGCCGAAATTTTCCAGCATGAATCGGCGGGAGGTGTCCTCGCTGAACAGGGGCATCAGCACATTCGTGACGACCACCACCCAGCCGGCTCCCCACAGGAGCAAGGCCAGGGCCAGCCGCCAGCGGTGGCGTTGCCGGATCAGCAGCGACAGCCCCACCCCCACCCGAGGGGGTGGTGCCAGCACCCCTGCGCCTCCCGGGTCCGCAGTGACTCCCACCCACGGACGCTGACCTTGCCGCCGCCACCGCCACCACCGCTACAACCCCGTGTGGCCGATGGGGCTCAGATGCTGACCTTGGTGGCTGGCACACTGTGGGTATGGG
>JBKCVY010000142.1:0-13728 GCA_046317475.1 Cyanobacteriota bacterium
GGCAGAAGAGAGCCTAAGAAATCTTGACGAAATGGGGATCATTCGGATCGGTGCCTATGTGGAAAGTGGCGACATCCTTGTTGGCAAAGTAACGCCCAAGGGTGAGTCAGACCAGCCCCCCGAAGAAAAGCTTCTGCGCGCCATTTTCGGTGAAAAAGCGAGGGATGTGCGCGACAACTCCCTGCGGGTCCCGAGTACGGAGCGGGGTCGTGTGGTGGACGTGCGCATCTACACCCGTGAGCAAGGTGATGAGTTGCCGCCAGGAGCCAACATGGTGGTGCGGGTGTATGTGGCCCAGCGCCGCAAAATCCAGGTTGGAGACAAGATGGCCGGTCGGCATGGCAACAAAGGCATCATCAGCCGCATTCTTCCGAGGGAAGACATGCCCTATCTGCCGGATGGAACCCCGGTGGATATCGTCCTCAACCCCCTTGGCGTGCCGAGTCGGATGAATGTGGGTCAGGTGTTTGAGTGCTTGATGGGCTGGGCCTCCGCCCATCTGGGTTGCCGGGTCAAGGTGATTCCGTTTGACGAGATGCATGGTGCGGAGAAATCAAAACAAACCGTCCAGGCCTATCTCGAGGAGGCCGCCAAACAACCGGGCAAGGAATGGGTCTACAACCCTGAAAACCCCGGAAAAATTCAGCTCATTGATGGCCGCACCGGTGAGCCCTTTGACCAGCCCGTCACTGTGGGCTATGCCCATATCTTGAAACTTGTCCACCTCGTGGACGACAAAATCCACGCCCGCTCCACTGGTCCCTATTCCCTCGTCACCCAACAACCCCTCGGAGGCAAGGCCCAACAGGGTGGTCAGCGACTGGGCGAGATGGAAGTGTGGGCCCTGGAGGCCTACGGCGCGGCCTACACCCTGCAGGAACTGCTCACTGTCAAATCGGACGACATGCAAGGTCGAAACGAAGCGTTGAATGCGATCGTCAAGGGCAAACCCATTCCCCGGCCCGGCACACCAGAGTCGTTCAAAGTGCTGATGCGGGAGTTGCAATCCTTGGGGCTCGACATCGCGGTCTACACCGATGCGGGCGAAGAGGTCGACCTGATGCAGGACGTCAATCCACGGCGCAGCACTCCAAGCCGTCCAACGTACGAATCCCTGGGCGTCGCTGATTACGACGACGACTGATTTTTCCTCTCCCCTCGTTCCCCAGCGACCTCCCATCCGCCATGTCTAACAGCAACCAACGCAACGAGAACTACTTCGATTACGTCAAGATCACCCTGGCCTCCCCCGAGCGAATCATGCAATGGGGACAGCGCACTTTGCCGAATGGCCAGGTGGTCGGAGAGGTGACAAAGCCGGAGACCATCAACTACCGCACCCTCAAGCCCGAAATGGATGGGCTGTTCTGTGAAAAAATCTTTGGTCCCTCCAAAGATTGGGAGTGCCACTGCGGTAAATACAAACGGGTGCGCCATCGCGGCATTGTTTGTGAGCGTTGCGGCGTGGAGGTCACGGAGAGCCGGGTGCGGCGCCACCGCATGGGCTTCATCAAGTTGGCGGCACCCGTGTCCCATGTTTGGTACCTGAAGGGAATTCCCAGCTATGTGGCCATCTTGCTTGACATGCCCCTGCGGGATGTCGAGCAGATTGTTTACTTCAATTGCTATGTGGTCCTGGATCCGGGTGATCATAAGGACCTGGTATACAAACAACTTCTGACGGAAGATGAGTGGTTGGAAATTGAAGATCAGATTTTTGCCGAAGATTCAGAGATCGAAAATGAGCCCATTGTTGGCATTGGCGCCGAGGCCCTCAAGCAATTGCTTGCGGACCTTGAACTCAGTGAGATTGCTGAACAACTACGCGAAGAAATTAGTGCCAGCAGAGGCCAGAAAAGGGCAAAGTTGATTAAACGGCTACGGGTCATTGATAATTTCATTGCCACCAATGCCAGCCCAGAGTGGATGGTTCTGGATGTTATTCCAGTCATTCCTCCAGATCTGCGTCCCATGGTTCAGCTGGATGGCGGTCGCTTTGCCACCAGTGATCTCAATGATCTGTACCGCAGGGTGATCAACCGCAACAACCGTTTGGCCCGATTACAGGAAATCTTGGCCCCTGAAATTATTGTGCGCAACGAAAAGCGCATGCTTCAGGAAGCTGTTGATGCCTTAATCGACAATGGCCGCCGCGGCCGCACGGTGGTAGGCGCCAACAATCGGGCCTTGAAATCCCTCAGTGACATCATAGAAGGCAAGCAGGGCCGCTTCCGCCAGAACCTGCTGGGCAAACGGGTGGATTATTCCGGCCGCTCGGTGATTGTGGTGGGTCCAAAACTAAAGATGCATCAATGTGGCCTGCCCAAGGAAATGGCCATCGAGCTATTTCAGCCCTTTGTGATCCATCGCCTGATCCGTCAAAACATTGTCAACAACATCAAGGCCGCTAAAAAACTGATTCAAAAGGCTGATGATGAGGTGATGCAGGTCCTGCAGGAGGTCATTGAGGGACACCCCATCTTGCTCAACCGGGCCCCCACCCTGCACAGACTCGGCATCCAGGCCTTCGAACCCAAGTTGGTGGACGGTCGCGCCATCCAGCTCCATCCCTTGGTCTGTCCGGCCTTCAACGCCGATTTTGACGGAGACCAGATGGCCGTCCATGTCCCGCTTGCCATTGAGGCCCAGACAGAGGCGCGCATGTTGATGTTGGCCAGCAACAACATCCTTTCCCCCACCACCGGTGAGCCGATCATCACCCCTTCCCAAGACATGGTGCTGGGGGCGTATTACCTCACCGCGGTGAACAGGGCCAAGCCCAAGCCGGCGTTTGGGGATCGTTCACGCACCTTCGCCAGCCTGGAGGATGTCATCGCCGCCTTCGAGGAAAAACATCTGCATCTGCATGACTGGGTATGGGTGCGTTTCCATGGCGAGGTGGAAACCGATGAGGAAGCCGATTCCCCGCTGTCGTCCGAAACACTCAGCGACAGCACACGCGTGGAGCAATGGCGTTTCCGACGGGATCGTTTCGATGAGGATGGTGCTTTGATCAGTCGTTATTTATTAACCACAGTCGGTCGTGTCGTGATTAATCAAACCATCATTGATGCCGTGGCAGCCAACTGAAACTGCCTCACGTTTGCTTCTTCCTCACTCCCTGATTGACATCCCCCTGACCATGACCACCTCCTCCTCGAAGAAGAAAGCCGCCAAGGGCAACCAGCCATCCGCTCCCGTGCCCCCCACGATGAGCCAGGAGGCTCCCCCGTTTCGCAATCGCATCATTGACAAAAAAGCCCTCCGCAACCTTGTGGCATGGGCCTACAAGCACCATGGCACGGCGGCAACGGCTTCGATGGCGGACGAACTAAAGAATCTGGGATTTCACTACGCCACCCAGGCCGCCGTCTCCATTTCCGTAGACGACCTGCGCATCCCATCAGAGAAAGCCCGTCTGCTGCAGGAGGCTGAGGAAGAAATCACAAACACCGAAGAGCGCTATCGCCTCGGAGAAATCACTGAGGTGGAGCGTCACACCAAGGTGATCGACACCTGGACGGAAACGAATGAGCGATTGGTGGAAGAAGTCAAACGCAACTTTAACGACAATGATCCGCTGAATTCCGTCTGGATGATGGCGAATTCAGGGGCTCGCGGCAATATGTCCCAGGTGCGCCAGTTGGTGGGCATGCGCGGCTTGATGGCCAACCCCCAGGGGGAAATCATCGACCTGCCGATTCGCACCAATTTCCGCGAGGGTCTTACCGTCACCGAATATGTGATTTCTTCTTATGGCGCCCGCAAAGGCCTGGTGGATACGGCCCTTCGTACGGCTGATTCCGGCTACCTGACCCGCCGACTTGTGGATGTGGCGCAGGACGTCATCGTGCGAGAGGAAGACTGCGGCACCACCCGCGGCATCCTGATCGAGGCGGATGAGAAAGGGAGGTTTTACAGCAAGCTCGTGGGCCGTTTGGCCGCCGAGCCCATCCTGGATCAAAACCGGAATGAAATCGCCGCGCGCGACACGGAGATTTCCGCTCCCCTCAGCGCGGCCATTGAACAGGCAGGCATCCGTCGGGTGCTGGTGCGCTCGCCCCTCACCTGTGAGGCATCCCGCTCGGTGTGCCGCAAATGTTATGGCTGGGCCTTGGCCCACAACCAGCTCGTCGACCTGGGGGAAGCGGTGGGGATCATCGCCGCCCAATCCATCGGTGAGCCCGGCACCCAGCTGACCATGCGCACTTTCCACACCGGCGGCGTATCGACGGCTGAAACGGGGGTGGTCCGCTCCCTGTCCGCTGGCGTGGTGGAATTTGGCCCGAAGGCCCGGGTCCGTCCCCACCGCACTCCCCATGGGGTGGAGGCCCACCTGGCGGAAACGGATTTCACACTGCAGCTCAAGCCCACGGACAAAGGAAAGGGACAAAAGCTAGACATCACAACGGGCTCAATTCTTTTTGTGAATGATGGCCAGGAGGTTATCTCCGACACGATCTTGGCCCAAATCTCCTCCGGCGCCCAGGTCAAAAAGAGTGTAGAGAAGGCCACCAAAGATGTGATCTGCGACCTGGCGGGTCAGGTGCGTTTTGAGGATGTGATTCAACCCCGCGAGGTCACGGATCGGCAGGGCAACATCACGCACAAAGCACAACGCCTCGGCCGGCTGTGGGTGTTCAGTGGTGATGTCTACAACCTGCCCCCCAATGCCCAACCGGTAGTGGAGGGAAGCAAGCCGGTCAAGACTGGAGACGTGCTGGCCGAGAGCCGCCTGGTGAGTGAGTACGGTGGGGCCGTGCGCCTGCGGGAATCGGCGGGAGATTCACGCGAGGTTCAGATTGTTACGACAAGCCTGACCCTGAAAGAGTGCAAGTTGGTGCATGAGTCAACCCACTCTGGAGAGATCTGGCATCTGGAAGATAAGGAAGGTGCCAAGTACCTCCTGCGCACCGCCCCCGGCAGCAAGATCAGCTCTGGCGAGGTGATCGCCGAGCTGGCCGACGACCGCTTTCGCACCAAAACCGGTGGCATGGTCAAGTTTTCTCCCGGACTATCCATCAAAAAAGCACGCTCAGCCAAACACGGTTTTGAGGTGAGCAAGGGTGGCACACTTCTTTGGATTCCCCAGGAAACACACGAAATCAACAAAGATATCTCGTTGTTGATGATCGAGGACGGCCAGTGGATTGAAGCCGGCACTGAAGTTGTCAAAGACATCTTCAGCCAAACGGCAGGCATCGTGACCGTCACCCAGAAAAATGATATTTTGAGAGAAATCATTGTACGTGCTGGCACCTTGCACCTCCTCTCTGACAGCAAGATTCTCAGCCGCTATCAGGAAGGTTTGATGGTGAATCCTGGAGTTGAGGTGGCCCCAGGCATCACAACAGAAGTCATGGTGTTTGTGGAGGCGGTGGATACCACGCAAGGCGGAGCGCTGTTGCTGCGGCCCGTAGAGGAGTATTTCATCCCCGATGAAGCCCATTTGCCGGAATCCATCACGATCAAACAGCCTGGAGGTCCCCATTTGGGCCTTCGGGCGTCCCAACGGCTCACCTTCAAAGACGGCGAATTGGTGAAGTCGGTGGAAGGCGTTGAGCTGCTGCGCACCCAGCTCATTCTCGACACTTTTGACACCACTCCACAGATGACGGTGGACGTGGAGTCCATCGCCGATAAGCGCGCCAAAACCATTGATCGCCTGCAACTGGTGATTTTGGAAACGTTGCTCGTGCGGCGGGACACCCTATCGGACGCCAGCCATGGATCAACCCACACCGAGCTGCAGGTGGAGGATGGGGCCGTGGTCAAGCGGGGAGATGTGGTGGCCACCACCCAGATCCTCTGCAAGGAGGATGGGGTGGTTCAGCTGCCGGATCCCACGGGGGATGAACCCATCCGCCGCCTGATTGTGGAGCGCGCGGGCGACACCCGCACCATCAGCCTGGATGGCATCACCCCCAGCGTGGCCGTTGGCGATCGCGTGGTGGAAGGGGATGCCATCGGCCCGGACCTCTCCGCCCCCTGCTGCGGCCAGGTGGAAACCATTGAAACGTCGGCGATCACCATCCGTCTGGGCCGTCCCTACATGGTGTCTCCTGATTCCGTGCTGCACGTGCGGGATGGCGAATTGGTGCAACGGGGTGATGGTCTGGCCCTGTTGGTGTTTGAGCGGCAAAAAACCGGTGACATCGTGCAAGGGTTGCCCCGAATCGAGGAATTGCTGGAAGCTCGGCGTCCCCGGGACTCGGCAATTTTGTGTCGCAAGGGGGGCACCGTACAGATCAAACAAGGCGAAGATGATGACTCGATCACGGTCAGCGTCATCGAATCCGATGACGCGATGACGGACTATCCCATCCTGTTGGGACGCACCGTGATGGTGAGCGACGGCCAACAGGTGAGTGCTGGTGAATTGTTGACCGATGGTCCGATCAACCCCCACGAATTGCTGGAATGCTTCTTTGAAGACCTGCGCAGCCGCCAGCCCACGATGGAAGCGGCCCAGGAGGCGATCTCCAAGCTGCAGTTCCGCATGGTGCAGGAGGTGCAGAACGTTTACAAGTCCCAAGGCGTTTCGATCGACGACAAGCACATCGAGGTCATCGTCCGTCAAATGACCAGCAAAGTGCGGATTGAGGACGCGGGCGACACCACCCTGCTTCCCGGCGAACTGATCGAATTGCGGCAGGTGGAGCAGGTGAATTCAGCCATGGCGATCACCGGCGGAGCCCCAGCGGAATTCACTCCGGTGCTGCTGGGCATCACCAAGGCCTCCCTGAACACCGACAGCTTCATCTCCGCTGCCAGCTTCCAGGAAACCACCCGGGTGCTGACGGAAGCGGCCATCGAAGGCAAGAGCGATTGGCTGCGGGGCCTCAAGGAAAACGTGATCATCGGGCGCCTGATCCCTGCCGGCACCGGGTTCAGCGGTTTCGAGGAGGAACTGCGCGCCGAGGCCGGCCCCCATCCCGACATCTTGGAGGAGGAAGCGGCGGGCTACCGCCGCATGCAAAACCTCCGCCCCGATTACACCGTGGAGCTCCCCGCCCCACCGGTCAACACCGCGGTGCTGGACGATCCATCCGATGAGGATTTGGAGGCCACGCGCAGCCGACACGGCATTGAGGCCTCCTCCAGTAGCTTTGCGGCCTTCATTCGCCCCACCCAGGAGGATGGATTGGAGGAAGATTTGCTGCCCGATCCAGATGCGCTGGAAGGCCTACAGGAAGAGGGACTGCTGAGCGATGACTGAAACCACCGACCTCGGCACCCCTGTCCCGCGCCGACGGCTGCCCCGCTGGGGATTTCATGCCCACAACGAACTGCTGCATGGCCGCCTGGCCATGCTCGGCTTCATCGCCCTGCTGCTCGTGGAATGGAAGCTGGGTCACGGCCTTCTCTCCGCGCGGTGAGTGTCCCTTCTCTGACGGTGACTCCCCCCCTGCTGGGTCAGAGCCTGGAGGCCTTGGAGCGCTGGGCTGTGGCCGAGGGCCAGCCCGCCTTTCGTGGCCGCCAGCTCCATGACTGGCTCTACCAACGGGGAGCCCGGGATCTGGCCTCGATCACGGTGCTCCCCCGGGCCTGGAGGGAAGGACTGGAAGAGCGGGAGGCCAGGGAGGGCCAACCGCTGATCGGCCGTTTGGCGGAGGAGCATCGGCGCGTCGCCGCGGATGGCACCACCAAGCTGCTGTTGGGCACCAGTGATGGCCTGCGGCTGGAAACCGTGGGCATCCCCACCCCGGATCGGCTCACCGTTTGCGTCAGTTCCCAGGTGGGTTGTCCCATGGCCTGCAGCTTCTGCGCAACGGGGAAGGAGGGTTTGGCCCGTTCGCTGGCCTTGAATGAGATTGTGGATCAGGTGCTGAGCGTGCGGGAAGCCATGGATCGGCGGCCCACCCACGTGGTGTTCATGGGCATGGGGGAACCCCTCCTCAATCTGGAGGTGGTGCTGGAGGCGATTGCCGTGTTGTGCCGAGATTTGGGCATGGCCCAGCGGCAGATCACCGTGAGCACGGTGGGAGTGCCCGGCGCCTTGCCAACCCTGGCGGAACGAGCCCAGGCCGTGCTGGGGAGAACCCAATTCACCCTGGCGGTGAGTCTGCACGCCCCGAGTCAGAGCCTGCGGCAAAGCCTGATCCCAACGGCCCGGTCCTATCCCCTCGATCAGCTGCTGGCCGATTGCCGCGCCTATGCCCAGCGCACCTCCCGGCGGGTGAGTTTTGAATACATCCTGCTGGCGGGCGTCAATGACGCACCGCGGCAGGCGGAGGCCCTGGCCCGCCTGCTGCGGGGATTCCAAAGCCATGTGAACTTGATCCCCTACAACCCCATTGAAGAGGAGGCATTTGAACGGCCCTCCCCGCAGGCGGTGGAACGCTTCCGGCAGGTGTTGCAGGAGCGGCGTGTCGCGGTGAGCGTGCGGGCCAGTCGGGGCTTGGACCAGGACGCGGCCTGCGGCCAACTGCGGCGGGCGATGGCCCAGGCCGGCTAAGCCCGGGGCCCCACTCGCCCCCGGGGTGGCCCCTGCCCCGTCTTGGACGTAGTCTCATCACTGCGCCGCGGGACCTCCCGCCAGCCCGCCATGGACATCACCTCCCAGTTGATCGATGCCTTACTGCAGCGGGGTGTCGAACGGGTGTACGGGGTTCCCGGCGATTACGTCTTGGGTCTGTTTGACCGGCTGGAGCACTCGCCAATCGATGTGATCTGCATGGCGGGGGAAGAGGGCGCCGGCTTCGCGGCCGATGCCCACGCCCGCCTGCGGGGCCTTGGGGTAGCGGTGGTGACCTATGGCGTGGGGGCCCTGAAGTTGCTCAATCCCGCGGCTGGCGCCTACGCGGAGCGTTCACCGCTGCTGGTGATCAGCGGTGCCCCGGGCCTGCGGGAATCCGATGAGCACGCCCTGCTCCACCACCGCATCCGCGCCAGCGACACACAGGAACGTTTTTTCAAGGAGGTGTGCGCCCAAACGGCCTGTTTGGATTCGGGACGCACGGCGGTCGAGAAGATCGCGCGCGTGTTGGACGCCATGCGTCGCGAGTCCAGGCCCGGGTATCTGGAGCTGCCCCGCGATTCCCTCACCCGACCCGTGCCCCGCCCCCTACCGCCCCTCACCCTGCCCAGCCCGGCCCGGGTGGCGGAGCTCCAACGCCGCACAGGGCAAGCCATCCTGGAGTGGATGCGGAGTCGGGAGCGGCCAGTGGTGCTGGCGGGGGTGGAAATCCACCGCTTCGGCCTGCAGCGGCAGTTGCGGAACGTGCTGGAACGGGAAGGCTGGCCCTTCGCCACGAGCTTGAGCGGCAAGTCCCTCCTCAGCGAGCAGCACCCCCTCTATCTCGGCGTCTATGAGGGGGCCATGGGTTCGGCGGCGGTACGGGAGGTGGTGGAGGGCAGTGATGGGCTGTTGATCCTGGGCATGCCCCTGAGCGACTTGGACACGGGGGTGTACACGATGGAGCTGAACGCGGCCACCTGCCTGCGGGTGGAAATGGATCGGGGTCTGCGCTGGATTCAGGGCGATCAGGACACCCTGGATCCAGTGACCTTGCTGCAGGTGTGGGAGGAGGCGCCCCCCGCGGCGCCCACCGCCTATCGACCAGCGGTGAGCCCGGCGCCGGCCGAGCCGTTCGAGCCGGTGGCCGACCACCCCCTGACAGTGCGGCGCCTGCTGCTGGCGGTGGACGCGGTGCTCGATGACCAAACGGTGGTGCTCGCCGACACGGGCGACGCCACCTTCGCCTCCCTGGCCCTGCACCTGAAGGATGCCAACGAATACATCAACAGCGGCAACTGGGCCTCGTTGGGGTTCGCGCTCCCCGCGGCCGTCGGCGCCTGGGGAGCCAACCCCAACCGCCGCCCCCTGGTGTTGGTGGGGGATGGGGCCCTGCTGATGAGCGCCATTGAGCTGGCCACCCTGGCCCGCTACCGCATCCCCGCCCTGGTGGTGGTGATGGACAACGCGGGCTACGGCACGGAACGGCCCATGTTGGACGGCCCCTTTAACGATGTGGCGCCGGTGGACCATGTGGGCCTGGCCCTGGCCATGGGCTTCCGCGCCGCCCGACGGGTGGCGCTGGAGGGCGAACTGTGGGAGGCCCTGCGGACGTTCACGGTCGAAACGGAGGGACCCACGTTGGTCAGCGTGGCACTGGATCCCCACGATGCGTCCGAGGCCCTGCGCAACCTCACGGCGGCCCTGGGCGAGAAGGTGAAGGCGGGTGCCAGGCCCTAGCCATGGGAACAGGCGTCAGGGCTTGGATGCGCTATGAGGATCCCGAAGGCCGCGTGCACCTGGCCGGCCGGGACGGGGCAGGCCGTTGGGAGCGGTTCCGGAAGTCCAGCGGGGAGGAGGGCGTTGAGCGGGGGGCGGAGCTGCTGGAGGGGCTCACCCCCGCGGAGGAGGAGGCGCGCATCGCCCGGGTGTTGGCGCCGCTGAGGCCGACGGCGATTTTTTGCATCGGCTTGAACTACCGGCGCCATGCCGCTGAAACGGGCGCTGCCCTGCCTGAGTGGCCGGTGCTGTTCATGAAATCCCCCGGGGCGGTGCAGGATCCGGGGCAACCCATTCGACTGCCCAGAGCCCTGGCCAGCGCACAAGTGGATTATGAGGGGGAGCTGGCGGTGGTGATCGGCCGTCGTTGCCGCAATGTCGGCCGGGAGGAGGCCCTGGCGGCGGTGCTGGGCTTCACCTGCGGCAATGACGTGAGTGCGCGGGACTGGCAGAAGGCTTGGGGTGGGGGCCAATGGTGCCGCGGCAAAACCTTTGACACCTTCGCGCCGCTGGGTCCGGTGCTGGTGCCCCCCAGCGAGCTGGCGGATCCGCTGGCGCTCCAGCTCCGCACGACGCTCAATGGCGAGATCGTGCAGGAGGGCAACACGAGCGACATGATTTTCGATGTGCCGTCCTTAATCGCGTTTTTGAGTGGCAGCACCACCCTGCTGCCCGGCACCGTGATCTTCACGGGCACACCGGAGGGCGTGGGCATGGCGGCGACCCCACCCCGCTGGTTGCGGCCAGGGGATGTGGTGAGCGTGGAGATTGGGGGCATCGGCACGCTGACCAACCCAGTGCGGGAGGAGACGGTCACGCAGCCGGGGGAGTGACGAGATCAACGAGGGGATCGGATAAAGGGATGGTGGCTGGCTCAAGCGCAAAAACACCTAGCGCCATTAACCTCCGCAACGTGCGGCAATTTTCCCCTATTTGATGACAAGAGACGCCCCACCTGCCATCAAGCAAACCACCACAATCATCGCTTCATTCGTGGTTTTTGGAGGAATGAGCCAGCTTCTTGCCTTTCTACTACTTAGGGCATCGCGTGGAAGGGAGCCCCATTTGACGAGCCACCGCCAGGCTGTGATTCATGCCAGGCCACAGGCTTGACGGGAACGCCGAGCCACTCATCAATGGTCTTAGGAATTTTCTATTCGCCATCAGCAAAAGCCCACCCGTTCGCCACCCTCGATTCAACTGCACACTCATTCAGAGGCCCATCCCAATGCTGAGTGGAGTGATCCTCCAGATTCGCTTTGGTTCAACCAATGACGTTAACTCACCTGCGCAGGACATCGGCCGGTCTGCTGACATGGAGCGCGACGCCGAGTCAGACCGCGACCCGCTTGGGAGCGACCTCGACCCGTTGCACGTAGCTCAATGGAAAGAGGAGCCCAAGCACACTGGTCACATCTCGCAGCCCTGACTGCCTGACAATTTCAAGGATTTCTGCAAACAGTTTTCGATTCGTTCTCATCAGAGCTGGCCAGCAGCGGGGAATGTGCGACGTTGCCTCGCCAGTGGATCGCCCACCATGACAACAACCTGCTGTACGTCCACCAATCAGCCCGTCTCCAACCGCAGCACGAAATCCTCGCGGCGGTGAAAATCCGCCTCCGCGCCGCCATGGGCCAACGCCCAGTAGCTCAGGCCTCCACTTTGCTGCTCCATCACGGCGGAGACACCCACCCGCAGGGGGTTCTGGCGGCAGGCCTGGCTGAGCTCCAGGGGCAGAAAAAGATCAAGCGTCACCTCCAGCCGCCCCTCCAAGCGGGTGACCGTGAACGGCAACACCTCGCGATCCGGCACGGGCGTCAGCCCTTGGCGATAGGCCGCGAGGCGGTAGAGGTTCCAGTCGCCATTGGGGGCGAGGTTGACTTCCCAGTAGGGAATGGCGCCCTCGGCGGCCAGGAACAGCTCAAAACAGGTGTGGCGCCAAAGGCCATCCGCCCGGACGGGCGCCGCGCCGCTGGGGACCGGCAGCACCAGGCTGGCCAGGTCGCCGCTCAGCCGCCAGGTGACGCGCAGCCGCTCACTCCCCCGCCGCGGCGGGCCCTCCAGGCGCGTCAAGCCCTCCAAGCCAAGATGGCCCTCCAAGCACAAGTCTGGCAGGGCGACGGTGCCACCGAAGGGTTGCAGCACGAACGGTTGCTCCCCACCCGTGCCTCCAGCCGGCCACGCGGCGCTCATCGCCCCTCCCGCAGCTGGGCCAGCAGCGCGCGAATCTCCGGTTCCCGCGCCTCAATGCTGGCGGTGAGGTGGAATTGCACGAGGGCGCGGTCGAGGTTATGGCCAGGGCGGACCGTATGGAAGTAGACGTTACCTGCGAGGTGATCGCTGAAGAAGCGCAATCCCAACTCAAAACTCAGCAGGCGAATCGCGTCATAGAGGTGGTCATGGTCGGCGGGGCTCAGGATGGCGTGAGCGGCGGCGCCATAGCCCTCCAGCAGGGCCGCGCAGAGCTGCAGGTCAAAGCTCACCTTTTCAGGCGTGAGGGTTTCCTCGCCCAGGAGATTGCAGGCGGAGCGCAGGCAGTCGCCAATGTCGTAATGCACCAGGCCAGGCTTCACCGTGTCGAGATCCACCAGGGCGACGGCTTCGCCGCCGCGGACATCGAGCAACACGTTGTTCACCTTTGGATCGCCGTGGATGGGTCGCAGGGGCAGCTCGCCCGCGGCCTTGGCGCGCTCTAGCACACCCGCCAGCCCCTCGCGCCGCTCCACAAACGCCGCGGCCCAGGCCTCCCGCTCCCGGTCCCGCCCCTCGCCCGCCGTGTCCGCACCGCGGTCAGCCCGCGCGTGAAGGGCGTGATAGGCGGCCAGATACCGCGGTGTGATGTGAAAGCCCTCCAAGGTGTCGGCCAGGTGGTGGCAGGGCAAATCGTGGAGCAGCTCATGAAAGCGCCCCAGTCCGTAGCCCACTTCCCTGGCCTGCTCTGGCGTCTCCAGCACATCTCGGGAGGTGGTATCCGCCACGAAGCTGATCGCACGCCAAAAGGTCTCACCCTCCTCCACCCAGGCGTCTCCATTGCTGGCGGGCCGCACCCGGGGGACCTCCCAGCGGCGCCCCGCCGTCCCCAACCCGGCGCCTTCCCGCCGCAAACGCCCCTCCACATGGCGCCCCACGGCGAGCAGGTTGGCCATCACCAGGCGGGGCTGGGGGAACACCGCCGTGTTCAGCCGCTGCAGCACGAAGGGCTCCCCCTCCGCCAGATCCACCCGGTAGGTGGTGTTGATGTTGCCGTTGCCCAGGGGGCTGATGGCGCGAATCGCACTGGCGCCGGCGAAGGCGGCGGCGATGCGGGTCAGGCGGCTGTCGGCGGCGGACACGAATGGGGACTGGGGGGACAGGCCAGGGGGGGAGGCGGGGAGGGGAGGGGAATCGGGCATGGCATCAGCCATCGCGGGCCGGGTCGTAGGCGCCGCGCACGCCCTGGCCATGCCACGGCGTGAGGCGGGTCATCAAGAGGAAGGCCGGCAAGGCGGACG
>JBKCVY010000143.1:0-6792 GCA_046317475.1 Cyanobacteriota bacterium
TGGCATGTCTTTGGCCTCAATCCCCATACCGCCACGGCGGAGGAGGTGAAGACGGCCTTCCGTGAGCTGGCAAAAATACACCATCCCGACAAGGGTGGTGATGCACGGGTGTTTGAACGCCTCCAAAACATGCGGGATTCCGTTCTCGCTTTGATGGGCTGATCCACTAATTGGGCAAAGAGCTATGCGTGACTTCCTCACTGATCATGAAACCGCCAAGCTTTTGGGTAAGCGCATTGATCAGCTCTATTTGATTGTGGATGCATTTGATGCCAAGTCGGATGATGAATGGGAACTCAATGAGGGAGAGCACTTTGCCTATGTTTCCGCAGCGGTGGATCCCTACGGAAGACGAAGGCGACGCTTTACGGAAGAAGGCGTTGAAGCCTTGGCCCGCTACTTGGAGACCACGGAGGCGCGCGGATTTCTACAAAAGATCCTCGATCGTCTCACCAATTGGAAAATGCGTCGCAAACAACTGTTGGTTTCACGCCGGATCACCCAGGAATTTTTAACCGTTGGCGACTCTCTGGTGTTTTGCGGCAGCAGGGCCTTTGTGCCCAAGAAAACCACGGTGGCAATCTTGCAAACCAATCACAAGGGACTCAATAATGCTTGGAAGCGATTGCGCACCGCTGGTCAGCTGGAGGGCAGCGAGGCCGTCCAACTTGATCAACACTTCACCTTGGATGACCAGAAGAATCTGTATTTCAGTGAGATGGGCATTGCGCGAATTGCTTGGGACATGAAGCACAACAGCACCATCAGTCAGACCCGCAAGGCCTGGATGGAGGCCGTGGGTGAAGTGGTGGAGCGCTGCTTCCAAGCGGAAGTGAAGCATCTGCTGTCCGCCCCGAAGCGGATCGAAGACGCTGTGAAGAAAGCCAAGCGGGCTGCCAAGGATCGTTGTGAGGTGACGGGTCAATCCAAAAAAGCCCACACCGCGCTGGAGTTGGACGGCCACCACCTCTTTGATCGCCGCAGCCGACCCGACCTGGCGGACGCCATCGCCAACATCCTGGTGCTGAATCCTGATCTGCACCATGAGTTCCATTCTTGGAAATCTTCGCCTGCCTGTTGCCCGCAGGATTTCCTTGAGTTCATCACCACCGTGCGCGGTGATTTGTTTGATCCAGTCAACACACGCGCCATGGCCCGTCACCAGCGCCTTGTGCACCGCCTCACGCTTCTGCAGTCCAACTACGAAGACAACCACCTGCGCTATCACGCTCCGCGTTGAGGTCGCCGACCTCGCTCAATCAACAATCCCCAAGGGACCTCACCCCCCATCCCCCGCCGATCCCAAAAGGCGGCCCCAGGGCATCACCCGGAGGCCTCGCCCCAGGCTGGTTCGTAGGACTTTCGCGCCTTGAGGCCAACCCCTGACCCCCGGCAGGCTCCGGGTGATGGAGCACCAGAATGGTTTAGATCGGCCAGTTCCCCATCGCGACCAAAGCGCAGCTATGGCGTGGGACGTACGGCATGGGCACGGAGCTTTGCCCTGCCTGGTTTGTGGTGGATCCCAACGTCTTCGCTGGACGATTGCTGCCTGAATTCGAACGGGCTGCGCCTTTCCTCCGACGCAGGAGCCGGGAGACCTGCATTCGTCCCGTGGGCAACCCGTGGCCTACGACTGCGAATTCCAGGCATCGCCCTCCTGTGGTCCGTACCATCGGCGTCATCACGCGGCAGGCCGAGATGGTTGTGGGTCTTCCCACTGATGGGCTGTACTCCAGCGGGCCGTCCCCAGACGGGCCCCACCCCCGGCATGTGGTGCTCAGCGGCGGCAGCTCCGGCATCGGGCTGCAGGCGGCGGCCCAGCTGCTGGCGGCTGGCCATCGCCTCACGGTGCTCTGCCGCGATGGGGCCACCGCCAAGCGCCTGGCGGACCAGCTCAGCGGCGCCCTGACCCCGGTGATCAGCGATCTGGCGGATCTGGCCAGCGTGGAGGCCGGCGCGGCGGCGTTGTTGGCGGCTGGCGAGCCGATCGACACGCTGGTGCTCAACGCCGGCCTGCAATACAGCGGCGCGCGGGCGCCCCGCTGGTCGGCGCAGGGCTTTGAGCTCACCCTGGCGGTGAACCACCTCGCCCATCAGGTGCTGCTGCAGCGGCTGCTGCCCCTGCTGCTGCGGGGCACGGCGCCGCGGCTGGTGGTGACGGCCTCGGAGGTGCATGACCCCACCGCCGCCGGCGGGAAGGTGGGCAAGCCGGCGGGGCTGGGGGAGCTGGCGGGCCTGCGCCAGGGCCCCGGCGCGGCGATGGTGGATGGGGGCCCCTTCGACGCCGAGAAGGCCTACAAGGACAGCAAGCTCTGCAACGTGCTGATGGCGCGGGAGGTGGAGCGGCGGCTGCGGGAGCGGGGCACGCCCCTGCCGGTGCTTGCCTGGAGCCCGGGGTTGGTGATCCCCCGGGGCGCAGGCGGCTTTTTTCGCGACAACCAGCGGCTCAACCCGCTCGGCCAGGCGGTGTTTGCCTTCATCGCGCGCGATCTGCTGCGCGTTACCGAATCGCCCGAGCGGGCGGGTGCCCTGCTGGCCGGGCTGGCCACAAACGTCCCGGTGGAGGTGGGCGGGTTTCAGTATTGGAGCAACCGGGTGCTGGGGCCGGGGCGGCTGCGGTTTGCCGAGGCCGAACCCAGCGCTGACGCCCGATCCGATGGGCTGGCCGCCGAGCTCTGGCAGCTCAGCGCCCGGGCGGTGGGAGTGGGGGCTGACGCGGGACTCGGGGCGGAGGACGGCCTCGCGGCGGAGGCCGAACGCGAGCGGGGCCATGCATCCCCTTGACATGGACAGAACAGTTGGACAACTGACGTGGCGATTGAACCCCCTTGCAGCGCTGCGCGGGTCACGGCGCATTACGGGGGACCATCGCTGCGATGCCAGGGGAGAGCACATCCCCCCTGGTGAGGGGGTGGAGAGCTCGCTGTCCTGCACCAAGGCGCTGAAGCCCGGATAAAAGCGCTCGACGAACTCCAGCAAAGCCCGTGCCCGTTGCGCTTTGAATTGGTCGTAGTCCGCCCCGCGGTGATGCCAGGGTTGATCGCGCCATTGGGCGACGGCGTCATCGGAAAAGATGGCGCTGATTGCCGCCGTGTGGCCCTTGGCCAAGGGATCCTTCAGGGAAGGGAAGGAAACAAAAGCGCAGTCAATGGGTGACGCGGAATCCATCAGTGGCCGGTTGGCCATGGCGTTGTGGTCGTAGCTGGCGAAGAGCCAATGGTTCTCACGCTGAAAACCTAGTTTTTTGGGCTTTCCTTCAGGCCCAGGAACAAGGTTTCCGTGCTGGTGCCTTTGGGGAACGCTTCAATGGCTGAACACTCCCACATCAGAGATCACAACCGGGGAGCGATAGGTTTTCAGCTCCTGGCTTGCAGGCCCGGCGTGTCGGGCTTTCACGCCGACGGCGGTCCGGTGTTTCAAGAGGATTTCCGTGACGCTGCATTGGGTGAGAACAACGCCACCGGCCGCTTCAATCACAGGGACCATGGCTTTCGCCCAGGGACCATGGCTTTCGCAATGGTTTGCGCTCCACCTTCAGGGTACCAAGCGCCATGGAGAGAGTGGTTGACGACACCGGCATGGATGCCAAAGCAACTCTGGGCCGGCGGCAGGCCATAATCGCCCCACTGGGAGGCCAGCAGGGCTTTGAGTGTGGGATCGCGAAAGTGGCCGTCCAGATAGTGCTGGGTGGTTTGGCTGGCGATGGCACCGAGGGAATGGACGAGCGGCCGGAGGAGGGGATGGAGAATGGAGGGAAAAGGGTGCAGCAGGGAATGGGCATTGAACCAGAAGGCTACCTTCTGGACATCGACAAACTAGCGACGGATGGCGACGTCTTCTGCGGGGAAGAGTTGAATCAACTCCGACGGATAGCACTCGGGGTTGCTGGAAACGGCAACGGTGAGATCTGGATAAACAAACTGGTCGAAACGGTCGGGGAGGGAGCGCCAGCGCACCTGGCCATGGGTGAGGTCGTCAAAGAGGGCCCTTGTGGAGCCGCCTGGCGTCCGCTCGCCGACGTAGGGGAAGAAGGAAGAGATGGGCATGGCAGAGGAGCAGCGGAGGAGCGCTGAAGTGCGGCAAGGGTTTGAGAAGGGCCAGGGCGACGGAGAGGGTCATCAGCCAGGCCCAAATCAGGATAATGAAGCGACATCTCGCGATGAATTGGGGATCGCTCCGTTGCGCTCTAGGCAGCTCTGCGTGGGCATATTGCAAGGCGAAGGGTTTGCCAATGAGCACTATCAGCCAGATGATGTGGGCCAGGGTGCTGTTGGCCAGCAGGTCTATGTGTGGGGCGACCCAGGAGACGATGGATCCCTACTTGAGGCCTTTGAAGCCCAAGACGATGGAGGCTAGAAGGCTCACCAGGATGGCCCTCTGAAGACTGGCCAAGCTATCGCCAGCAAGGAAAAGAAACAGCGGCCAAGGGATGAATCCCAGCAGCAAGCCGATCAGGGCCATGACATTGCCCATGGGATCTCCACCTACAAAGTCATTCAACATCTCTTTGCCATCTGTTCTGCGGGGCCGCCATGGACTTGGCCCGGGGTGCCGGTAGTTGCCTGGTGGGGATGTGCAGAAGTGATCAACCGCGCGCTGGAAGCTGGAGCCGATGCAGCCGGCCGCTGGTATCCCCGGCCACCAGCAGGGGGCGGGTGGGGTGCACGATCAGGGCTCTGATGGCGGCATCGGCGACGACGAGCACTGGGGGGGCGCCCCTGGGGCGGGCCGGATCCCAGAGGCGGATGGTTTGATCGTTTGAGCCCGAGGCGAGGCGCCCGTCGGGGAGCACCGCCAGGGCGTACTCCTGGCCCTGATGCCCCTCGACGCCGGCGGAGCAGGAGCCCGGGGCCGGATCCCAGAGGCGGATGGTTTGATCGTCTGAGCCCGAGACGAGGCGACCGTCGGGGAGCACCGCCAGGGCGTACACCCAGCCCTGATGCCCCTCGAAGACGGCGGAGCAGGAGCCCGTGGCCGGATCCCAGAGGCGGATGGTTTGATCGGAGGAGCCCGAGGCGAGGCGCCCGTCGGGCAGCACCGCTAGGGCGGCCACGAAGCTGCCCACCGGAAGGGTGCGCAGCAAAGCGTCCTGGGCCACAAGACTGGCGGCGAGGGGGGGCGCGCCGCCAGTCTTGTGCAACCAGGCTACGGCCTGCCCCTTCAACCGTCTTGCGGCCTCGCCCTCGTCCGCCAACCGCGCCAGCACCTGCGACGCCAACTGCTCCTGGCCCCGCCAGCCCTCGCTGTGGCTGAGCACATGGGCCCCCTGCCGCAGCGCCCGCTCCAGCCGGCCCAGCCACGGGCTGGGGGCGACCACCGCACCATCCCCCAGCAATGCGTTGATGCCCGCCAGCCGCAGCCGCGCCTCCAGCCAGGCGAACTCCCCCAGCAGCCCCGCGATCACCCCCGGTCGCTCGTCCACCATGAGGTGGCTGCTGAGGTGCCGCACCAGATAGGGCCAGGTGTGGGCCCGCCCCGCCGCCACCTCCGCCAGCGCCCACGCACGCATCCGTTCCCCGGCGCCCTCCCGATCCACCGCGTAGGCCCCCGCCCGCCACCTGCCCCGCGCGTTCCGTTCGCACAGCCACTGCTCCAGGGAGAAATGATCCAGGCGCAGGGTCCAGTCGTCTCCCTCCCCCGCCGGCACGCGGCGACGCCGCAGCAGATCCTCCAGCGGCTCCAGGGCCGCCTCCACTTCAGCGGGCGATTGGCCGGTGATGGCCGCGAGGGTGCCGATCGCCATTGGCTCCCGTTGGGCGCAAAGCACGGCGAGAAGAGGGCGGACTGGGGCATAAGCCTCCTTGTCTGACCGTGGAAAGCGCCGCTTGAAGGTGTCGAGATAGAAGGCCTCCATGCCCGCTGGCAATCGCTCCAGGTCTTGGGGGCCGCGCAAGGGCAACGTGCCGGCGGCGAGAGCGTTGAGCACCCGCACGACGTAGAGAAACTTGCCACCGCTCAGCGCCCGCAGCTTGGCGGCCACCTGCTCCGGTCGCAGCGTGTCGGCCCCTGGCTCCCGCCGCAGCTGGGCGGCGGCCAGCCGCTCGGCCAGATCACCCTGGCGGCAGCGAGCCAGGGCGTAGGCCTGGATGTCGTCCAGGTTGGCGGCCTGCTCGGCGTCGATCTGGCGCAGCGTGAAGGCCTCGCCCAGGGGGCAGAGCACCTCCTCCCGCGGCCGGCTGGTGGCCAGCACCCGCAGCCAGGGGGGCAGGCGCCGGGTGTGCCGCGCCAACAGGTCGACGATCGTCAACGCTGGCGCGTCGTTGCTGTCGGGGCGATGCTCCAGGGCTTCATCAAGGGCGTCCACCACCAGCAACAACGCCCCGGCGGGGGGCGCGATCCGGGCCAGGGGGGCCAGCACCGCCTGCTCCCAGGCGCCGCTGGGATCCCGGTTGGCCTCATCGAGGCGAGCCCGTGGGCCCCCGGCGTCGTCCGCTTCCAGGGCGGCGCGATAGGCCGGCAAGGCTCGGGCCAGCTGGACCGCCACGCCGCTCACGAACTCCCCTGGCGCCAGGGTGGCACTGCTGGCGTGGTCGCAGAAGTGGTGGGCGGCGATGGGCAGGCCGGCGCCGTGGTGGCCCTCGCCAAGGTCCTCAGGGCCACCACCCTCCAGGGCGTTGGCCACCAACTCCGCCAGGAAGGCCGATTTGCCCACGCCATAGTCAGCGCTGATCAGCAGGGCTTGGGGGGTGGTGGGATCGGTGGAGGTGGCCCAGGCGCGCACCTCGGCGAAGAGCCAATCGCGGCCCACAAAGCCCGCGCGTTTCTCCTGGATGTGAGTGCTGAAATCCCAGG
>JBKCVY010000144.1:0-5494 GCA_046317475.1 Cyanobacteriota bacterium
ATCAGCAAGGGGGGCATCACCACCCACACCCTGCTGGCCGATGGCCTGGAACTGGACTGGGTGGCACTGCGGGGCCAGCTGCTGCCAGGCCTGTCGCTGGTGGTGGTGCCTGACCAGGCCGGCGCTGGCGGCCCCAGCCGAGGGGGCCCCGGCCTGGCGGGGTTGCCCGTGGTGACCTTCCCGGGAAATCTGGGCTCGGCCGACACCTTGACGGTGGCCTGGCAGACCCTGGAGGGGCGCTGACTCAAACCAACCCCGCCGAACGGGCGAGGAGCTCCATCGGGTGGGCCACCGGCAGGGGACGGCTGGCCTCCCCCAGGTGGCGACGCAGCTGCAGGGTGCAGCCGATGTTGGCGCTCACCACCAGGTCGGCCCCGGTGGCGCCCAGATCATTGGCCTTGATCCGGCCCAGGGCCTCCGCTTCGGTGGGTTGCACCAGGTTGTAGATCCCCGCGCTGCCGCAGCACACACCCGCTTCGCTGGCCTCCAACACCCGCACGTGGGGAATACGACGCAACAGGGCCCGGGGCGGTTCGGCAAGCCCCTGCCCGTGCAACATGTGGCAGGCGTCGTGGTAAGCCAGCTGAACAGGGCGCCGCGCCGTGGCGGAGGCGCCATCCCCATGGGTCAGGGGTTGGAGCTGGCGCTGGAAGGTGTCGCTCAACCCCACCCGCTCCAGAAATTCCTGGAGGTCGGCCACCGTGGAGGCGAAGGCGGCGGCCGCGTCGGGGGTGGCCTCCCCCTCCGCCAACAGGCGGCCATAGGCCTTGAGCGTGTGGCCGCAGCCGGAGGCCGTCACCAGCACCGCATCCAGGGGCTCGGGGCCAGCGGCCCCTGCGGGACCCACCACTGCCGCGAAGCTGGCCATCAGGGCCAGGGCATGGTGGCGCGTGCGCTCCTCCTCCCCCTGGTGATGGGTGACGGCGCCGCAGCAGCCCTGGTCGGGGGGGATCACCACGTCGAAGCCGTTGGCGCTCAGCACCTGCACCGCCGCCTGGCTCACCGCCGGATCAAACACCCGCTGCACGCAGCCCAACAGCAGGCCCACCCGCCCCCGCCGTTCGCCCTGGGCGGGCACGAGCACGGGGAATGGGTCCTGAAAAGCCTCGGGCGGCAGGGCGGGCAGGAGCCGCTCCATGGCCGCGACCTGGGGCCCCAGCCAGCCGGGCAGGCCCACCCGGCGCGCCAGGGCCTGTAGGGGCGTGCCCGCATAGGCCCGCAGGGGTTGAAGCAGGGCCCGCAGACGCCCCGGGTAGGGAAGGAGGGCGAACAACAGCTCACGGAAGGCCCGCTGGCCCGGACCGCGAAGCGCCGGCGCGTTGAGCTTGGGACGGGTGGCCTCGATCAGGGTGTCGTAGCGCACGCCGGAGGGGCAGGCGCTCACGCAAGCCAAACAGCCCAGGCAGGTGTCGAAATGGGAGGCGACCGTGGCGTCGAGCGCCAACTCCCCGGCCTCCAGGGCTTTCAGCGTGTGGATGCGGCCGCGGGGGGAATCCATCTCCGTGCCCAGCACACGCCAGCTGGCGCAGGTGGGCAGGCAGAAGCCGCAATGGACACAGGGGTCGGTGGCCAGACCGGCTAGCGGAGCGTCCGTGGACGGGGCGGAGGCCGGAGGGGGGGAGGCGGTGCTCATGGACGACCAGTTTGGGATCCCAAGACGACGGATGGCGCGGCGGAGACGCCCCTAGGCGGCCTCGGTGAGGGCTCCACCCGAGAGGAAGCGGGAGACGAGCTGCAGATGGATCGTGACGCAGGGCACCATGTCGATGTAGCGGAAAAGCCCACAACGGCCAATGAACGTCTTCTTCGCTTCCTGGTCGGCCAGGTCCCGATAGCGGTCGTAAAGGGCCAGGCTCGCGGTGTTGCGCACGGGGTAATAGCACTCGTTGTTGTTGTCGCTGGCGTCACAGGGAATTTCCCGGGTGATTGTGTGCTGGCCGTCGCCGCGGCGACCAGAATTGGGGATCAGATCCCATTGGGTGCAGCGTGTATAGATCCCGGTGTCGGTGTAATTAATCACTGTGGCGCTTTGCTCGGTTGGCGCCTGGTCCGATTCAAAACGAATGGAACGGTAGGGAAGGCGGCCGAAGCGAAACTGAAAATATTCATCGATCGGCAGGCTCAGAAACACGTGGTCGTAGTGAGGATCGTGCTCGCAGCCGTAGGCCTCCCCCAGGGTGACCTCGATGCGTGGGTGATCGAAGATGCGGGCGAACATGGCCGTGAAGCCATCTTTGGGCATCGCCTGGAAACTGTCCGTGAAATAGCGGTCATCGCGGTTGTAGCGCACCGGCAAGCGGGCCCCCACGGCGGCCTCCAGCTGGCTGGGACACACGCCCCACATCTTGCGCGTGTAGGGACGGAAGAACAGATCCGCCAATGTGGGGCCCACGTTGGCCAGGAACACCTCATCGGTGTTGCTGGGGGTCTGGGAACTCACCTGGGAGGCCAACAGGGCCCGGGCCTCCTCCTCACTGGCCAGCTCCACGCCAAACACGTCCTCCAGGGTGGTGCGATTCACGGGCAAGGGGGTGGTGCGGCCATCGGCCAGCAGGGCGCGCACGCGGTGCTCATAGGGCACCCACTCGGTGAAGCGGCTCAGCCAGCGGATCGCCACCGAATCCCGTTCGCCATGGAGCAGGTGGGGGCCATAGAGATGGATGCGTTCGCCATGGCCGTTGACCACGTCATGGGCGTTGCCGCCGATGTGGGGACGCCGGTCGATCACATGCACCGCATGGCCAGCCTCCGCGCATTCCCGCGCCACCACGGCCCCGGCAAAACCAGCGCCAACCACGAGCACCCGCAGGTTGGTCACCCGATCGCCGCAAAAGTGCACGCATATTAAGGGCCATTCGCCCCCCTCCCGGCCAAGGCGGCGGCTTCAGGAGTCGACCGGGGTGGGACGGGGAGACAGCCAGAGGAGGGGAACCCCGGAACCCACCAAAGCCAAGGCCAGGAGCCCGTCCTGGGGATGGGTGAACAGTTCGCCGCCGAGAAACGCCACGGACACCAGGCCCGCCAGCAGGGGCGTGAGCGGGTAACCCCAGGCGCGAAAGGGACGGGGCGCCTCCGGTTGCCTCCAGCGCAGCCACAGCAGGGCCCCGATGCCCGTCAGGGGGAGGGCGGTGTACAACACCGCCCCCAGGCTGAGCAGACGCTCGAACGAGCCCACACTCACCAAAGCCGCCGCCACCCCCACCGTGAGCCCCACGGCCACCACGGGGGTGCCCCCCGCGTTCACCGCCGCCAGCCGGGCGGGAAACAGGCCCTCCCGCGCCAGCCCATACAGAATGCGCGCGGCGGCCATCACCACGGTGGTAATCAATCCCAGCAGCGCGAGCAACGCCACCGCCGTGATCAACTGGCCCCCCAGCGGCCCCACCAGCCGCGGGGCCGCCTCCGCCGCCGGCAGGGGGGAGCGGGCCAGATCCTCCAACGGCAGCACATGCAGCAGGGCGGCGTTGATGAGCAGGTAGAGGGCCAACACCAGCACCACGCCCCCGATCAGGGAACGGGGCAGATCCCGAACTGGATCGCTGAATTCGGCGGCGAAATACACCGGGCTCACCCAGCCGTCATAGGTGGTGATCACGGCCTGCAGGGCCAGCACCGTTGGCCCGATCAGGTCGGTCCAAGGGATGGCCCCCTCCGGCCAGGGGGGAAGCGGCCCCCCAACGGATGGGGGGCCCGCGCTGGGCAACGGCAGCAGGAAGCAGGCGGCCACCAGGGCGAGGAACACCACGGCCTTCAGCAGGCTGAGCACGTCTTGGCTGGCGCTGGCCACCCGCAGACCCAACAGCTGCACCACCAAAAAGACCGCCAGGCTCAGCAGGGCGAGCAGACGGGGGGTGAGTCCGGGGCTGACCAGCTCGTGGGGCAGCAGGTCGGCTCCCAGCTCCCCCAGCGTGGTGGCTTCCCAGGCCAGGCCGATGCAATGGGCCAGCCAATCCGCCCAACCCACCAGAGCGCCTGTTTGGCGGCCAAAGGCCTCTCCGGCAAACACGCACCATCCACCGGCCCGGGGCAGGCTGGCGGACAGTTCCGCCACGCACAGGGCCCCCAACAGAGCGAGGATGCCGCCCAACGTCCAGAGGCCCATCAGCCACGCGGGGTTGGGCAGCTGGGCCGCCACCAGGCCAGGCGTCCGCAGGATGCCCGCTCCGATGGTGGCGCCCACGGCACCTGCCAGCCCGAAGCCCACCCCCAGAATGGTGAGCAGTTCTCCCGGCTCCCCTGGGGCCGGCCGGGGAGCGCGCCCTTGGTCGTCTTCCATGGCCTGGCTGGCGACCCGCCTGCCGCTCAACCGTCGAAGTGGCGCACCACGGCCTCGGCGAACCCGGAGCAGCTCACCGGCTCCACCGGCGGCTCCATCAGACGAGCCAGGTCGTACGTGACCTCCCCATTGGCAATCGCCGCGCTGAGGCCAGCGGTGATGAGATCCGCGGCTTCCTGCCAGCCCAAATATTCGAGCATCATCACGCCAGAAAGAATCACGGATCCCGGGTTGATGCGGTCGAGCCCGGCGTGTTTGGGGGCCGTGCCATGGGTGGCCTCAAAAATGGCCGCCGTGTCGCCAATGTTGGCCCCGGGTGCCATGCCCAGCCCACCGACCACGGCGGCGGCGGCGTCACTGACGTAATCGCCATTGAGATTGAGGGTGGCGAGGACGGAATACTCCTGGGGACGGGTCTGGATTTGCTGGAAGATGCTGTCCGCGATGCGGTCATCCACCATCACCATCCGCTTCCAACGCCCCTCGCCATGGCTTTCGCCGATGGTGTCCAAAACATCCCTGACCTCATTGCAAATCGCCGCCTGCTTCTCCGGGGTGAGGGCGTCATAACCAGGCTCGATCAGACGAGCATTGCCCTCCAGGGTGAGGTCTGAATCGCGGGCCAGGTTGTCCAGAATCCAGCTTTCCCGTTCCGTCACGCACACGTCTCGAAATTCGCTGGTGGCCAGCTCGTAGCCCCAGTCGCGAAAGGCCCCCTCGGTGAATTTCATGATGTTGCCCTTGTGCACGAGGGTGACATGGCGCTTGCCGCCCTCCAGCCGCAGGGCATGCTGAATCGCCTTGCGAATATGCCGCTGGCTGCCAAATTTGCTGACCGGCTTGATGCCGATGCCCGCCCCATCCGGAATGCGGCGGTTGCCCAGCTTGCCGTTAGCGGGAATCACCACGGTATTGAGATGGTGAATCAATTCCATGCCCACCGGATCATCCGCCGCCCACTCAATACCCATGTAGATATCTTCAGTGTTTTCCCGATAGACAATCACATCCAGATCCTGCGGACGTTTGTGGGGGCTCGGGGTGCCTTCGTAATAGCGGCAAGGCCGCACGCAGCAGTAGAGATCGAAGATCTGCCGCAGGGCCACATTGAGCGAGCGGATCCCGCCCCCAATGGGCGTGGTGAGGGGCCCCTTGATGGCCACGCCGTAGGTGCGGATCGCCGTGAGCGTGTCCTCGGGCAGATATTGATAGGTGCCA
>JBKCVY010000145.1:0-3795 GCA_046317475.1 Cyanobacteriota bacterium
TTCCGCTGGTGGCGAAACCACTCCGTTGCAGCAACGGCTTGATGCCCTGGCCAATGTGTTGGTGGGCTCTGCCCTCGCCCTGGTGGCCGTGGTGGTGCTCGGCGGCTGGTTGTTGGGCCAACCCTTGCTCAACCTTCTCGAAGTCGCCCTTTCCATGGCCGTGGCCATCGTGCCGGAAGGCCTCCCGGCCGTCATCACCGTCACCCTCGCCATCGGCACCCAGCGCATGGTGCAGCGCGCCGCCCTGATCCGGCGTCTGCCGGCGGTGGAAGCCCTGGGCTCCGTCACGGTGATCTGTTCCGATAAAACCGGCACCCTCACGCAGAATCGCCAGGTTGTGCAGGAACTCCGTTGCGGCACCGAGGCCGTGGCGGTGTCTGGCCACGGTTACGAACCCACCGGCACCTTCACCGCCCGCCCCCTGCACCCCCCCGCCGGGAGCCAGGCCGGCCTGCCGGAGGGCTGCCGCGACCTGCTGTTGCGGGCCGGGGTGCTCTGCAGCGATGCCGAGCTCACCAAGGAGGCGGATGGACGCTTCGAGGTGCTTGGGGATCCCACAGAGGGGGCCCTCCTGGTGGTGGCGGCCAAGGCGGGAATTGATGGCTTCGCCCTCCGCAGCCATTACCCCAGGGAAGCGGAAATACCCTTCAGCTCCGAACGCCAGCTCATGGCGGTGTGGGTGCAGGACCGGGATGGGGGCCTGCAGGCGCCCCTCGGGTCCGTCGCGGATGGGTCCCGCACCCTGTTGATCAGCAAAGGGGCCCCTGAAGTCCTCATGGCCACCTGCAGCCGCTGGGTGGATGGCTCCGGGGTTGTGCCGCTGGAGGCGAATGAACGGCGCTGGTGGTTGGAGCAGGCCAAGGAGCTGGCGGCTGGCGGCCTGCGGGTGCTGGCCTTTGCCTGCGCCCCCCATCACCCCAGCCCTGAGTTGGAGCTCCAGGAACAGGTGCTCTTGGGCTTGATGGCCCAGCTGGATCCCGCCCGCCCCGAAGTGCCCCAGGCGGTGCGCCGCTGCCGCGACGCGGGCATTCGTCCCATCATGATTACGGGGGACCATCCCCTCACCGCCAAGGCGATTGGCACGAGCATCGGCCTGGTGGAAGCTGACGCCGAAGTGGTGCTCGGCCGTGAGTTGGAGGGCTTTGACGACGACCACCTCAAGCGCGTGGTGAAGGAATGCAGCATTTACGCCCGGGTCCCCCCTGAGCAGAAACTGCGGATCGTCAAGGCGTTGCAGGCCAACGGCCAGGTGGTGGCGATGACTGGCGACGGCGTCAATGACGCCCCCGCCCTCAAGCAGGCCCACATTGGCGTGGCCATGGGCATTACCGGCACGGAGGTGAGCAAGGAGGCCGCCGACATGGTGCTCCTAGATGACAATTTCGCCACGATTGTCAACGCGGTGGAAGAAGGCCGGCTTGTTTATGCCAACATCCGCCGTTTTGTGAAGTACATCCTGGGCAGCAATGTTGGCGAGTTGCTCACCATCGCGGCGGCCCCCTTGGTGGGCCTCTTTGGTGTGCCCATGACGCCCCTCCAGATCCTTTGGATGAACCTGGTGACCGATGGCGTGCCCGCCCTGGCCCTGGCCCTGGAACCCGGAGAAAAGGACATCATGCGGCGTCCGCCCGCCGAGCCGGGAGAATCCATCTTCGCCCGTGGCATTGGCCCCTACATCCTGCGCATCGGCGTCGTGTTCGCCGCCATCACGATCGCCCTGATGGTTTGGGCTTACCGGGCCTATGGACCGGATGGTCCCTGGCGCACCATGGTGTTCACCACCCTCTGCCTGGCGCAAATGGGCCATGCCCTGGCAGCCCGCAGTGACCGGCCCCTCGTCCAGGTGGCGCCCTTCTCCAATCCCTGGCTGCTCTGGGCGGTTCTGCTCACCACGGCCCTTCAATTCGCCCTGCTTTACGTGTCTCCCCTGGCCAAATTTTTTGGAACGGTTCCTCTCTCGGGCAAGGATTTGGCCATCTGCGTGGGCTTCAGTTTGTTGCTTTTCCTCTATCTGGAAGCCGAAAAACTCTGGCGCCTGTGGCGCCTGCGTGCCCAATCCCATGCCTGAAGGCTTCCAGGTCCTCAAAACGCTGGTGGAGGCCCTTCCCAGGCTGATTCAAGAGGGGGCGGAACGCCATCCCCTCCTCGGTTACGCACTGATCAGCCTGGGCATGTTTTTGGAGAATCTGGTGCCTCCCATCCCGGCCGAGCTGATCATGCCGCTGGGAGGCTATCTGGCCCATAAAGGCACCTTGCAACTGGTGCCGGTGATCGCCGCGGGCCTGTTGGGCACCGTGGGAGGCGCCTGGTTTTGGTACGGCATCGGCCGTCTGATCAATGAAGAGCGCCTCGAGCATCTTCTCGGTCGCCATGGCCGCTGGCTGGGCGTCACGCCCCATGGGTTGCGTCAGAGTCGCCGCTGGTTCAACCACCACGGACCCGCCGTGGTGTTTTGGGGACGGCTTGTGCCGGGGGTGCGCACGCTCATCTCTGTCCCGGCGGGCATCGAAATGATGCCCCAGCCGGGCTTTTTGGTCTGGACCACTGCTGGCAGCAGCATTCTGGTGATCCTTCTTGCCCTGGCGGGCAAAACCCTGGGGGGAAATTACGGCAAGGTCTTGCGCTGGATGGAGCCCGTCGGCGCGGTTGTGCTTCAGCTAGGGATTGCGGTTGTTGTGGGGCTGGTGCTTTGGCTCCTGCTGAGACGCTGCCGCGGCCGGTTTTTTGGAGGTTGAAACGGCGGTTCCTCCAACAGACCCGAGCCTGGCACGCTCCGGCGGTCGGACCTCTGGACGCTCCAACCGCTCTGACAGCCCACTGGGCTCGAGCAAAAAGGGGTTTGTCTTTTCCCCGCGGGCGTCGCTTTCCCCTTCCTCTTTCCGATCCCAACCGTCGTCCAGGGGGCGCGACGTGCGCGCCTCGTTGATGGTGGCCAGCAGCGACATGTCACCCCAAACAGTGGCCATGACCGTCATGGTGATGGCGTTCCAGAGACGTTGCCGCGCCAGGGCACGCGTCTCCCTCTGATCCATGGGCAGGCCGCAATCCGTGCAGATCAGCATGGGGTGGGTCCGCCCCACCTTGGCGATCATCCGGCAGCCGCAGCGACGGCAGGCCATGGCGTCACAGCCCAAAAGAAAACTTTGGCACCCCCTCTGGTCCACAACTGGCTCACAGCGAGCCATAACGACAACTTGTGGTGCCCATTGGCATTTCCTTGTGAAGCTTCTGCCCAGCCACGGTGAATCATCTCTAGTCTTCTCGGCCAGCTGGGCCCCGCGGCCAGTTTCTCCCCGTCGCCATGACACTGCTTCTCGCCCAGTCCGCTTGGCTGGTGCCCCTGTATCCCCTGCTGGCTTCGCTGCTTTCACTGCTTTGGTCCCCTGGCCTCATTTCCCGGACAGGGCCCCGCCCCTGTGGATACATCAACCTCTTGATGGTGACCGTGGCCTTTGTCCACAGTTGCTTGGCTTTGGTGGCGCTCCATTCCAATTCTTCCGCGGGTTCATCAGCGATCTACAGGCCCCTCACCTTCGGCTGGACCTGGCTGGACTCCGCTGGGCTTCGCATTGGTTTTGATGGCCTGATCACCGAGCCTGCCCTGATCGCGATGACGGTGATCACCGGATTGCATGTGTTGGTGCAGATCTATTCGATTGCCTATTTAGAAATGGATTGGGGCTGGCCTCGCTTCTTTGGCTCATTGAGTTTTTTTGAAGCGGGTTTGTGTGCGCTTGTCCTCACGGATTCCCTGTTCTTCAGTTACGTCATCCTTGAACTACTCACCCTTGGCAC
>JBKCVY010000146.1:0-7826 GCA_046317475.1 Cyanobacteriota bacterium
CGCCAGCAGGGCCGAGAGCCGCTCCTGCAAGCCGGGGCAACTGGCCACTTCTCCCAATTGGGGACTGCCCAGGGCCGGGGTGAGCGGTGGGAGGGGCATCACCGGCACCGTCCGCGGCCAACCCTGAATCGGGGTCAGGGCCGGGGTGGCCTTCGCGGCGCCGCTCCCCAACGGCAGCAGGGGACTCAGCAGGCCCAGGCAAGCCCCCAGGGCCACCAGGCGGCGGGGCATCTGCAGCCGTCGACTCCGATGCTGACGCCGTTGGGCAGGGGCGGGAGCACGCATTTCAGGATCCAATGGTGAGGTTGGTGACATTGCCGTTGAAGCGGTAGTTGGACCCCTCCAGTTCCACAGGCGCCCCGATCTTCAGCGTTTGGTTGCCAAACACCACGCCCCCTTCACCCTTGCGACCCCGTCCTTCCAAGATGAAGCGGGCGTCAAAGGTGCCGAAGGTCCTCTGGTTGGGATCGGGGGTGGAAATCAACTTCCCCTCCGGCGTGAGGATGGTGAGACGGCGCTGCAGGGGCTGCAACTTGGCCACCTTCACCGTGCCGTGGGGCGCGTTGCGGATCACGATGGACACCTTGCCCTCCGCTTCGATGGCGCGCATCAGGGCGGCGCTGTCCACGGCGGGCTCGCCGCGCACATCCACGGACACCGTGACCGGCACCTCTCCCCCCGTCGCCCGGGCCACGGCGCTGGACAACTTCGGACTCCACAGCACCCCGGCGGCGGCAAGCAGCACCGCCGCCCCAGCGGCCACATCCACCGGGCTCCAGCGGCCGGCTGGGTTGGATCGGGACCGGGGGGAATCGCTGGCCATGGGCAGGAGAAAGTCCGCGAACTTTAGGGGGAGCTCGGGCCCCGCACCAGCCGCGACGGGCACAGATTCACCCAGCCGCAGCCCCATCGCCGCTTAGCGCTGCAGGTTGTCGATCAGATCCCCCCAAGCCCGCAGCTGGCTGCCCAGCCCACCCGCCCCATCCCCGCTCAGGGCCGCCTCTTGCTCCTCCACGCTGGGTTTGGACGCGAACCGGGCCGCCAACCGGAAGCCGTCCCCATCCAGCCGATACAGCTCCCAGTCGCCGGGATGGGCCCGCCGCAGGGCGCTGGCGGCGAAGGGCCGCAGGGCATAGGCCGCCTGCCACTGGGCCAGAAAGCCCTTCCGCCGCGCTCGCGCCACGCTGCCGATGCCCACGGCCCCATCCTCCAGGCTGGCATTGAGCAACACCACCGGGCCGCGCTGGGCCCCGCAGATCGCCTCCACCACGTCGTAGTCCGACGGGCTGGGAGACACCAGCAGCAGCGGCGAAGCGATAGCCGCCCCGGCCGCACCCGTCCCGTCCGGCGCTTCGCCCCCCTCAGGCGCCTCCTGCGCGCGACGGTGATCCGCCAAGCTGGTGATGCGGGGGGCCAACGTCCCGCCGTCCCGTCGCGCCAGGGCCGTGGCGCCCGCATCAGGGAACACCACCCGCCACTCCGGATTCCCCTCCAGCATCCGCTCGGCCAACCGCAGGGCCAGGGGCAGCACCTTCAAGCCCTCAAAGCGCAGCTCCATGGTCCAGCGACCCGTCGCGTCCGTGGCGAGGGCGGAGCGCAGGGCCTCCAAGGCCTGCGACTCGGCCTGGCGCAGATCGGAAGGAAGCATGGAATCCCGGCGACGCGAGGGCCCGAACCCTAACGGTCCAACGCCAAGGCCCAGCCCCTCAACGGGCGCGCGCCACCGTCTCCATCGCCCGCGCCAGCGCGTCAGGCACCATGGCCAGGTCCCCTTCCCGCAGCCAGGGGCCCAGGCTCAGGCGCAGGCCCGCTGACGCCTCCTCGGGTCCATACCCCATGGCCAACAACACCCGACTCGCCCCCGCGACGCCCCTCCCGCCCCCACCCCCCGGCGCTCGCGCGCTGCAAGCCGAGCCACTGCCACAGGCCACACCAAGCTGCGCCAAGGCCCGCACCAAGGCGCGCCCGGAGAGGGGTCTCCCCCGCGGATCGCGCGCCAGCACGCTCAGATGATGGGGCAGGCGCCTCCCCCGATCCCCCGGAGGCGGCCCCAGGAGCTCCAAACCGGACATGGAGGCCAGCTCCGCCCAGAGGTTGTCCCGCATGCGTGCGATGGGATCGGTGCCCCCATGGGCTGCCAACCGCTCGGCGCGGAGCCCCAGGGCCGTGGCGAAGCCCGCCACCAGCGGCACCGGTTCGGTGCCGCCGCGCCGGCCCCGCTCCTGGGCGCCACCCAGCAGGGGCTCCAGGGCTAAGCCCCGACGCGCCAACAGCAGGCCGATGCCCCGCGGCCCCTGCAACTTGTGGGCCGCTCCACTGAGCAGATCCACCGGCAGGCGCGACCACCGGATCGGGGCCTGGCCCAGCACCTGGACCGCGTCCACATGCGAGACAATGCCCCGCGCTCTGCATAGGGCGCCCACCTCCGCCACGGGTTGCAGGCTCCCCACCTCGCTCTGGCCCCAGATCAGGGACACCAGCCGTGTGGGTGGCGCCAACAGCGCCTCGGCCGCCTCCAGCCGCAGCAGGCCCTGGCGATCCACGGGCCAGCGCTCCACACTCCAGCCGCGCCGCGCCAGCACCGCCGCGGCCGCCTCCGTGGCGGGATGTTCCACGGCGCTGATCACCAGGCGGCCCGGCTCCAGGACGGCCGCGCCGCCCAGCAGCGCCGTTTGAATCGCCTCCGTCCCTCCCGAGCACCACACCACCTCCTCCGGCTCGGCGTCCAGATGGGCGGCCACCTCCAGGCGACAGCGCTCCAGCAGCTCCGCGGCGGCCAGGCCTGGACCATGGAGGCTTGAGGGGTTGGCCCAGGCCTCCCGCCAGGCTCGCTCCATGGCCCCCATCACCTCCGGCGCCAGGGGGGTGGTGGCACAGGCGTCCAGATACAGGGTCGGCGGATCCGATGCCGCCGCGGGCCCGGCCAGCATGGGGAGATCAGACGCCACCGCCAGCGCCATCCGGCCGGCGGCCCAACAGCCGACTTTCCAGGGAATCGTTGGCCAGCCGCACCAAATCATCGAGGGAGCGGCCCTCCAGAAGGGCGGCAACCCGGGCCCGTGCCTCCGCACTGGGGCAGGCATCAGGCCGCTGGCACCCCTGGGTGCAGGCCGTGGCGCAGTCGATCGGGGCCTCGCCCCCCTCCGCGCCTGGGTTCCCCTCCCCCTCCTTCTCCCCAGCCCCAGCCCCAGCACCGGCCGCCGGGGGCGCTGCCGCCGCGGGCGCCCCATCCCCCAACCAGGCCTCCACTTCCCGGGCCAGGTCTCCCGCCAGCTCGCCCCGACAGACAGCCTCGGCCGGACCAGTCATGAACACATGGCCACCGCTGGCGTCCCATTCGATCCGCAGGGGCCCCCCGGGCAGATCGAGGCGGGCCTCCCGTTCGCTCAATCCCAGCAAATGGCAGGCCACCAGCGTGGCGCAGGCGCCGGTGCCGCAGGCCAACGTCGCCCCGGCGCCCCGCTCCCAGACCCGCATCACCAAATGGCCGGGATGGAGCACCTGCACCAGGTGCACATTGGCGCGGGCCGGGAAGGCCGGATCCACCTCCAGCACCGAACCCAGGGCTTCTAAATCCAGGGCGGCCGCATCCGGGACGGGCACCACCACGTGGGGATTGCCCATGCCCGCCGCGGCCACGCTCCAGCGCCGCCCCAAGGCTTCTAATTCCCCCTGGGGCAGCCCCGCGGGCCCGGGCGGCAAGGTGGTGGGCACCTGGGCGGGATCCAGAAGTGGAGGACCCATGTCCACCCGCACCTGGCCATCGGTCCCCAGCTCGGGCCGTATCAGGCCCGCCGCCGTTTCCACCTCCCAGCGGCGGCCAGGGCCGTCGCCGTCCCGGTCGGCCAAAAAGCGCGCCAGGCAGCGGATGCCATTGCCGCACATCTCCGCCTCCGACCCATCGGCGTTGAAGATGCGCATGCGCAGCTCGGCCCCGCTTTCGGACGGCAGGGCCAGGATCACCCCGTCGGCCCCCACCCCGAAGTGGCGATCGCAGAGGCGCCGCACCGCGGCGGGATGGTCGGCGGCCAGCGCGGCTCCGGGGGGAAGGCGGCGTCTGTCGAAGAGAAGAAAATCATTGCCCAGGCCTTGATACTTGCTGAATTCCATGGCGCTGTCCGCGCGACGCGGTTTCCCCCGATCCTATGCAGAGCGTCTTTGAAAACCGTGCCGCCAAGCTGGACACCACCCTGCCCAGCGTGCGGCACATCCAGGAGCTGATTCGCACCCGCACGCTGGTGAGCCTCAGCCTGATCGGCGGCCAGGAGGTGGAAGGGGTGATCAAATGGCAAGACATGCACTTTCTGGCCCTGCGGCAAAGCGCGAACCAGCCCTTGATGATGGTGAACCGGGAGGCCATTGCCCTCCTGCGCGTCCTGCTCTGAGCCGGCCCCCTCCCCGACCGGGTGTGGCACGATCGGTTTGCCGGGCCCAACCCCTTCACCGTTGTCCCCCTCCGCCGTGACCGATTCCTCCCGCTACAGGCCCCAGGAGATCGAGGCCCTGTGGCAGGACCGCTGGCAGGCCTGGGGCCTTGATCGCACCGACGATCCCGGTTCTTCTCCCACCGATCCCGCCCCCGCCGGCTCCGATTCGGCTGGGGTGGAGAGCGAGCAACCGTTTTATGCCCTCTCCATGTTCCCCTACCCCTCGGGGAGCTTGCACATGGGCCATGTGCGGAACTACGTGATCACCGATGTGGTGGCCCGCGCCCAACGCCTGCGCGGCCGCCGGGTGCTCCACCCCATGGGATGGGACGCCTTTGGCCTGCCCGCCGAAAACGCCGCCATCGAGCGGGGCGTCAATCCCGCGGACTGGACGGAGCGCAACATCGCCCAGATGCGTGCCCAACTCCAGCGCCTGGGCCTCTCCATCGACTGGTCGCGGGAGGTGACAACCTGCCATCCCGATTACTACCGCTGGACCCAATGGCTGTTCCTCCAGTTTTGGGAGGCGGGACTGGCTTACCGCAAGGAGGCCACCGTCAATTGGGACCCCCTCGACCAAACCGTCCTCGCCAATGAGCAGGTGGATGGGGAGGGGCGCTCCTGGCGATCGGGAGCCTTGGTGGAGAAACGCAAGCTGCGCCAGTGGTTTCTCCAGATCACCGCCTATGCCGAAACCCTCCTGCGCGATCTCGACGCCCTGCCCCATTGGCCCGAGCGGGTGCGGACGATGCAGGCCAACTGGATCGGCCGCTCCACCGGCGCCGAGCTCGACTTCGCCGTGGTGGCGGCCGACGGGACGCCCACCGGGTCCACCATCACCGTCTTCACCACCCGGCCCGACACGCTCCACGGCGCCACCTATGTCGTGTTGGCGCCGGAACATCCCCTGGTGCCCTCCCTCACCAGCCCCGGTCAGGCGCTTTCGGTGGAGGCCTTTCGCGATCTGGTCGCCGCGGAAAGTGAGCAGGAACGCATGGATGAAGACCGTCCCAAGCGGGGCGTGCCGATCGGCGCCCAGGTTCGCAATCCCGCCAACGGCGAGCTTCTCCCCCTCTGGATCGCCGACTACGTGCTGGGCGACTACGGCAGCGGCGCCGTGATGGGGGTGCCCGCCCATGACCAGCGGGATTTTCTCTTTGCCCGCCAACACGAACTGCCCATTCGCCAGGTGATCGTTCCGGAGGGCGCCGATCCCGCGGCCTATGCCGGCGGCGCCTGGACGGAAGCCGGGGTGATGGTGCACTCCGGCACCCTGGATGGCCTGCCCTCCGAGGAGGCCAAAGCCCGCCTGGTGGCGGAGGCCGAAGCCGGTGGCTGGGGCCGGGCCCGGGTGCGCTATCGCCTGCGCGACTGGTTGATCTCCCGCCAGCGCTACTGGGGCTGTCCGATCCCGATGGTGCGCTGTCCCTCCTGCGGCGACGTGCCCGTGCCCGCCAGCCAATTGCCCGTGCTGCTGCCCACCGACGTCGCCCTGGAGGGCCGGGGCGGCTCCCCCCTGGCCCGCCTGGAGAGTTGGCGCAACGTGGACTGCCCGAAGTGTGGCGGCCCCGCCGAGCGGGAAACGGACACGATGGACACGTTCATGTGTTCCAGTTGGTACTACCTCCGCTATGCGGATCCCCACAACAGCGCGCAACCGTTCAGCAAGGAAGCCGTCGATCGCTGGCTGCCCGTAGACCAATATGTGGGTGGAATTGAGCATGCAATTCTTCATCTCCTCTACTCTCGTTTCTTTACAAAAGTGCTGCGTGATCGTGGGTTGCTGGGCTTTTCGGAACCCTTTAATCGCCTTTTGACACAAGGGATGGTTCAGGGTCTCACCTACCGCAATCCCCACACGGGACGCTATGTCGCTCCCGCCGACGTTGCGGATGTCAATGATCCCCGTGATCCGATCAGCGGCGAGGTGTTGCAAGTCAGTTTCGACAAAATGTCGAAGTCAAAACACAATGGGGTGGATCCGTCCGCCGTGATCGACCGCTACGGGGCGGATACGGCGCGGATGTTCATTCTCTTCAAAGCGCCGCCGGAAAAGGATCTGGAATGGGACGACGCCGACGTGGAGGGTCAGTTCCGCTTCCTGCAGCGTATTTGGCGGCTGGTTGAGGGGGTGCGGGAGCAGGGGCTCACCCTCCAACCCCAACCGATCTCCGCCCCCACGGACCCAGACACCGCCTTGCCCGTGGAGCTGGCGTCCCCGGAGCGGGAGCTGCGGCGGGCGGTGCACACCGCGATCCAGGCCATCAGCGCCGACCTCGAAGACGAGCTGCAGCTCAACACCGCCGTCTCCGAGTTGATGAAGCTCACCAACGCCATCACCACCCTCCTCCCGGAGGTGCGGGCCCCCATCGCGCGGGAAGCGATCCACACCCTCGTGGTGCTGCTCGCGCCCTTTGCCCCCCATTTGGCCGAGGAGCTGTGGCAGCGGCTGGCGGCGTCCCCGTCCGGGGCGGCAGAGGTCTCCAGCGTCCATCGCCAGCCCTGGCCCCGGCTGGATCCCGACGCCTTGACACGGGACACCATTCCCCTGGTCATTCAAGTGCGGGGCAAGGTGCGGGGCAATTTGGAGGTGCCGGCCGACGCGGATGCCTCCACCCTCGAGCGATTGGCCCTGGCAAGCGAGGTGGCCGCCAAGTGGCTGGATGGCCATCCTCCCCGCCGGGTGATCGTGGTGCCCGGCAAGCTCGTGAACCTGGTGCCCTGAGCCCAAGGCCCACTTCCCAAGGCCTCCTTCCCAAGATCCCCTCCGCCCCAAGGCGGAGACCCTCAGCCCTTTTGGAAACTGAGGGTTTCCGGATGGCCCCAATCGCCCCGGGCGCCATAGCCCCGGGCGTTGAAACAGAGGTGACGCAAAATCCAGAAGAGGGGCTCGGGACTGGCCAGCCCCAACGCTTGGCCGAGCGTGTTCAAGTCACGCGGTTGCCCATCCGCCAACACCGCCTCCAACCGCTCCTGCAGGGCAAGGATGTCCGCCGCCGCCTTCTTCCCGGCTTCCACGCCGGGTTGGTGGTAGGCATTCACATCGATCAATTCCCCATAGAGGCCAACGGCCCGCTCAAACAGAGCGATCAGGGCCCCCAGACGGCGGGCGTCAAACCGCTCGAGCGTGATCGTGAGCGACTGGCGATCGCCTTCGCAGAGGGCGGAACGGGTGCCTTGCAGGAAGCCCGCCAGGAAATCCGCTGGATTTTCGCCCTGCACCGGGGCGATGTCGGACGGCTCATCGAGGGCCTCAATGAACACCACAAAAAAGTTGTCCAATCCGTCCCGCAGCTGCTGGACATAGGCGTGTTGGTCGGTGGAGCCCTTGTTGCCGTAAACCGCCAGCCCCTGATGCACCACCGCGCCCTGCCGATCCAGGCGCTTCCCGAGCGACTC
>JBKCVY010000147.1:0-4913 GCA_046317475.1 Cyanobacteriota bacterium
GTCACGGCCTTGCACACATCCACATCCAAACCGGAATAGGTGCCGTCGGGACCGACAAAACTGAAACCTGGCAATTTGCCATCTACGCCGCAAATCAACTTGCCGCGAACCTGGATGGCGGAGAGCTTGGCACTCTGGACACCTGAGCCGCCATCCGGCGCGCAACCCGCAAGAAGGGCGCCGGCCATCACGGGGACGGGAAGCCAACGGGCCAAACGACGCATGGTGTCAGGGCATGGTGCCAGGATTGTCACATGCGTGCGGCGGGAGCAGGCCTGAAAGGAACCGCTGGAGGCGCTGACCCTCCACCCTTGCCAGGTTACGGACAGCGAGAAAAGGGGGCCCCAGGCCCAGGTCAGCCGGGAAGAATGACACGGTTGATCACATGCACCACGCCGTTGTCGCAGATCACATCGGCGCTGAGCACGGTGGCGTTTTTGACCTCAAAGGGATCGCCACAGCGAATGGCGACGGGGGCACCCTCCAGGCTGGCCCATTCGTCCTGTTCCACTAATTCTGCCCTGCGGTGGGCGCCCGACAAGACGTGATATTTAAGAATGCGGGCTAACTGGGGTGGATTATCCACCAGGGTTTGCACCGTGCCGGGGGGCAGGGCGGCAAAGGCGTCATCCACCGGAGCGAACACCGTAAAAGGACCTGGGCTTTCCAGGGCGGCAGTGAGCCCGGCCACCTCTACCGCGGTCAGCAAAGTGGCGAAACAACCGGCCGCCTTGGCGGTTTCAATGATGGAGGCCATTGGATAGAAAAGCGAGAGGCAGCGACTAACGATAATCTTGGGTTTGCACGTCACCCAGTCGGGCTTCCGGGCGAATGAACCGATCCATCTGGGCCTCGAAAAACCGACGGTTGGCCATCAGGTGTTCCGGGTCGGGATCGTCCAGTGGATAGAGCAAGGCGCACCGCAAGGCCTGAATCACGGCGGAGGTGACGTTGTACATGGAGCGCTGAAAGGTGATGCCGAGCTGGATGAGCTGATCTTCCTCACCCCGCCGGTGCTGCCGATACATGTCCTGCAGGTAGGGGGGAAGGAAATGCAACATGTCCTGCATCAACAGGGTAGGAGGTATGCCAGCGGAGCCAACCGGGAAAACATCGGCGTAAAGGATGCCGTAGTGGAAATCGGCCTGACTGGAGGGAACTTGATAGGCTTGAGCGTTGTAGCTTTTCGTGCCGCGGAAAGGAGCTGTCCGATAGAAGACTGCCTCTACATAGGGAAGGGCTGCCTCATAAAGCCAGGTAAACCCCTCAGATTTAGGTATGATCTCAAAACATTCATCACCGACAAAAACATGGTGATAGATCGGACGGCCAGCCACCGCAAAGATCCCATTAACGAGAAAATTCATGGCGTCCGGCACACCTTTGAAGCCTCCTTCGTCGTAAATATCACTCATCTCAAAGAAAACTGGAGCCATCACCTCCCAGAACAGGCCCAAATTGGCATAATAGCTCATTTGTTTCACCTGTTCCATAAACATTTCTGGAAACAGCTTGTATAAACCAAGCATCAAGGGGTTGCCTTTAAAATAGGCTTTGATCGCTCGATCAGCATTGGCCCGGTAGGCATCACTTTCCATGTAGTCGTTGAATCTTCCGCCCATGCCCTGATGCCAGAGCATGGCGTGCATGCAGGCCTCGGCGAATTCCATGTTGATGCGATCATGCCAAAGGTGATGGAGGAGTTTGGGCATCACCCTGGTTTCCCCCTTCGCCATGAAGTCCAGCAATTCGGGATGGGCCTTCTCCCCACCTCTCCAAATGCGCAACTTGGACTGATCCCCCGCATAGGAATTGGGCCGGTCGAGATAGGCCAGGGAGGGGAAATACTTGAAGGCTGGCAAGGGGTTGAGAAACACCTGCTCGGCGATGTAAAGCAGATCGCGCCAATAAAAATCCATCGGGACGGCGTAGGCTTTGTAAATGCCAATGATTTGTTGCAGATTTTCTGGCGTATCTGGCAACATCGAGCCACCCGCCTCTAAACGATGGATGACATCGGCCCAACGATGCTCGGAGGCTGGAATCAGGGGAGTCGGGCTGGCTTCGACGACGGAGGCTGAGGGGCGGGTCATGACGGCAGCGACTGGGGAAGGGTGGCGATGGTCGTGGCGCTCTGCGCGGACGCGGCCATCGGGGAAGGCAGGGAAAAGGGACGAAGGGCAAGGGAGGCGGTGGTGTCCTCACTCCACCCCGTCAAAGTTGCGGGCCAAAGACCGCAAGCAATGATCAACAGGGTGAGCACAAACGCGGGCGCCCGTTCAGACCAACGGGTGGAGGACCAGTTGGCACGCGCGTTGTCGAGCCGGCCGAAGCCGACCCGATTGAAGAGTCGAATCGCATACACGGCCGTGAAACCGGAGGCAATCAGACAAATCAGCGTGGCCCTTGGAAAGACCGCCCAGCTGCCCTCAAAGACGATCAATTCCGCCGGGAAACCCGCCAGGCCAGGGATTCCAGCGGCGGCCATGAGGGCCAACAGGAGCATCCCCATGGTGAAGGGCAAACCCCGCAGGGGATTGAGCAGGCCCGAAAGCTCTGGGATGGAGGAGCTGCCGGTCTTGCGTTCGATCAATCCGACGCAGGCAAACAGGAGGGAGACGATCAGACCATGGGCCAGGACCTGGGCCACAGCCCCCTGCAGGCTGAGGGGCGTGGCCGCGGCCAGCGCCAAAACGAGAAGCCCCATGTGTCCCAAAGAGCTGTAGGCCATCAGCCGGCGGATGTCCTTTTGAGCAATGGCATTCAGGGCCCCATAGACGGCGGAAACGGCCCCCAAGCCCGCAATCCAAGGCGACCAGGCCACCCAAGTCTCAGGAAGGAAGCCGACGCCGAAACGCAGCAGGCCATAGGCACCAAGCTTTGAGACAGCCCCTCCCAGCAGCATCACGGCGGGGATGGGAGCTTCGGCATAGGTGAAGGGCTGCCAGCCGTGGAGGGGAACCACTGGGAGCTTCAAGGCAAAGGCCACAAACAGCAGGCCAAGCACCCAGGCGCGCGCAGAGCCACTGAGCTGGGCCTGGGCAAGGTCGGCGTAATCAAAGCTGACCCCGTTGGCATTGAACCAGCCCATGGCCAAAACGCCGCCCAAGAGGGTGAGCCCAGAAACCGATCCGTAGACCAAGTAGCGAATGGCGGCGCCGGCCCGTCGCGCCCCCCCCCAGGTGGCGACCAGCAAGGTGGCGGGAATCAACACCAGCTCGAAGGCCAGCAAAAAGAGCAGGGCGTTGCGGGCCAAAAAAGCACCCACCACCCCCAAATTGGTGGCCAGCAGAAGGGAGAAAAACAGGCGTGGACGGTGTTGGTCCTCCGGTGCGGACAGGATGGCCATGGTGCTCACCAGGGCCGTGAGCAACACCATCGGCAACGACAGGCCATCCAAACCGAGGTCGAGGGAGAGCTTGAGCTTCGGCAACCAGGCCAGGTGCAGATCCGCTGGCGGCAGACGCCAACAGGCCAGGCCAATGAGGAATTGGGCCCCGCAGGCGAGGGCCGCCAGGTTGCGCAGCCGGACCGGGCTGGAGCTGGCCAGCAGGGGCAGGATCAGTGCCGCGGCCAGGGGCAGGGCCAACAGGATCAGGAGCATGGCGGCAGGCATCAGCGGAGCGGACGGAGGAGTTGGGAGGACACGGGGTGGGACAACATCCAGGCCGCCATCAGGAGGATGCCCAACAGGAGGGTGAGGGCATAGGCCTGGGACCGGCCAGAGGTGGTGAAACTCAACCGCTTGGCCCCCTGGAGAGCGACGGCGCCGGTGGTGCCGCTGAAGCCATCGACGATGCGCTCGTCAGACCAGGCGCTCAGGCGGGCGAGGGCCACCACAAAACCAACGATGGTGCGGTGGTAGAACCGCTCGGTTTGCATGTCGTGGGCCAGCCAGTCCTGGAGGCCGCCGAGGGCGGAGGGCAGATGGGCCAAGGGATGGGGCCGCAGGTCGAAGAGGGCCGATAGTCCGCCGCCCACCAGGGTGCTGGCCAGCAGGGGCCAGGCCAGGGGACCCCATCCCGCCAGGGGGGTGAGGGGATAGACGCCATTGCGCACGAGCAGCTGGGGGAGATGGAGGACGAAACCCATCAGCACCAAGGTGGGAAGCACCAGCAACCAGAGGGTTTCCGGCGAGCGGGTGGTGAAGGGGCTGGGACGTCCACCCCAAATCAGGCCAAAGACCCGCATCAGACCAGCGCTGATCAAACCATTGGTAACCAAAACGATGGAACTGAGAAGCCAGGGGTGGCTGGCGCTGGCCGCCATGGCCAGGAGCTCCCGCAGCGCGGCAAAACCGGCGAACGGTGGCAGAGCCATCAGACCCGCCGCACCGGAGAGGAAGGCCAGGCCCAGCAGGGGTCTTTTTTTCCAGAGTCCGCCCAGTTGGGTGAGGTCTTGCGTGACGTTGGTGAAGACGATTCCTCCGATCGCCATCAACATCAGAGCCATTGGCAGGGGATAGACGAGCATCAAATGGTCCGCCACATTGATACCTCCCAGTCCAACGGCCATGAAGAGCAGGCCCATCCAACTGGTGACCAAGAAGGAAAGGGCGCGTTTGACATCAATTTGGGCCAAGGCGATCAACGCACCCACCAGGGCACTGGTGCCGCCCACCACCACCAACACCGTTTGCACCAGGGGACTGAGGGCAATCAGGGGCTCCAACCGCAGCAAAACCCAAATGCCTCCCACCACCACCACGGAATTGCGCAGCACGGTGGAGGGCAACGGGCTCTCCATGGCCTCATCCAGCCAGAGATGGAGTGGAATCTGGGCACATTTGCCCATGGGGCCAGCGATAAGGGCCAAAAGAATGAAGTTGATGGCCGGCGTGAGGGGGATGTGATTATTGGTCTGATCGGCGGCCCAAGCCTGCAGACCATGGAAATTCCAGGTACCTGTGATCG